>DATEOP010000285.1:0-12501 GCA_035274065.1 Burkholderiaceae bacterium | reverse complement strand
CCATGTCGACGACGTGGTTCGCGTCAATCTTCATTTTGCCGAGACCCCAGTCTCCGGCATCTACAACGTAGGCTCAGGCAAAGCGCAGAGTTTTAACGACGTGGCGCTAGCGGTTGTAAACACGATGCGTGAGAACGCTCGCATGCCGCGGCTCGGACTTGAATCGGCCGTAAGTGAAGGGCTGATTGAGTATGTGCCTTTTCCCACAAAGCTCCTGAATAAATACCAAGCATTCACGCAGGCGGACCTCGCACGTTTGCGATCCACAAACTGCGGCATCGACTTTCGGTCGGTCGAACTTGGAACTGCCGAGTACGTTCACTGGCGGTTGAGAAATGCGGAATGAGCGGGCGTCGCGCTGCCTTTCTTGACCGAGATGGCGTCATCAACGTCGATCTTCCTTACACCCATCGACGTGAAGACTTCCAATTCGTGCCAGGCGTCCTAGAAGCCGTCCGCGAATTACGACGGCTGGGATTCGTACCGGTCGTTGTCACCAATCAATCCGGGATCGGCAGAGGCTTCTACACCGAGAATGACTTCAACACGCTGACTGATTGGATGAAGCAGCGATTCGCGGCGGCAGAGGCTGCGATCGACGCCGTGTATTTCTGCCCGCATCATCCGTCCGACGCGATCGAGGCCTATCGCATCGCATGCGATTGCCGCAAGCCTGCACCCGGGATGCTCATAGCGGCGGCTAGGGATTTGAACTTGGATCTTCCTAACTCAGCGATGTTTGGCGACAGAGCTTCCGATCTGGAGGCCGCGCAAACCGCTGGCGTGCAGCACCGCTTCCTGTTAGGAACCGACGGCAAGCACGCGCCCGCAACGATGCTCATGGCACCCGGCTTGTTATCGGCGGCCTTTCGAAACCTGCTAGAAGCCGCGCTTTCCAACGAAGTGCAGCAGCTGGCGAATGCGCTACCCGTCTCGGCCCAGGGTACCTAATTGAGTACGCACGCACCGCCGTTCTTCGAGAGCAAGATAATCGATCGTGACGTTCTTGTAAGAGCAACCGCAGCACTTGCGCGGCCGGTCGTTTTCACCAACGGTGTGTTCGATATCCTGCATCGCGGGCACGTTACTTACCTGTCTCGGGCTCGTGCATTGGGAGCGTCGTTGTTCGTTGCCATCAACAGCGACGCGTCGGTGCGCGAACTTGGCAAGGGTTCTGATCGGCCATTAAATACAGCTGCAAACCGCGCCACAATCGTGGCTGCTATCGAATCAGTGACTATGGTTACTGTGTTCACCGAAAGGGTGCCGTTAGCCGTGCTGCAGATCGTTCGTCCCGATGTCTATGTCAAAGGCGGCGACTACGACATGGAGGGAATACCTGAAGCAGCACTGGTTCGCACATGGGGCGCTGAAACCGTAGCGATTCCTTTCGAGCATCAGTTCTCGACTACAGAGCTGCTGCAGCGGATTCGTGCGGGCGATCGCTAGAGCACCTTGCCATCGATCGCCCGGTGAACGTCGCCAGCCGCGCCTCGGTAAGAGCGCTATGGGGTCTTGCGAGTTGGCTCGTGCCATTGTCAGTTGCCTTCTTTCTCACACCACGGTTGCTTCACCTACTGGGGCCCGAGCGCTTCGGAGTCTTGATGGTAGCGCTGGTGACACCCGCCATTGCGAGCCAGATGGACCTTGGTCTAGCGTCGAGTGCTGTACGCCGATTCGCTGCGGATCTAAAACTGGGGCGCTTGGATGGCCCGGGGATTCTGAGCACCTATTTTGTGTCCTTCTGCGTACTCGCGTTGGTGTTCGGCGCGGTCGTCGCCGTCGCTTCTGACTGGCTTGCCGATGCGCTTGGCTTCAGCGCGCTGTTAGGAGCCCAAGCGGGGCATCAATTGACTCGATGGTGCGCCGTCTGGGGTGCGGTCAGCCTGGCAACTACCCTGCCTTCGCTCTTGGTGCGGGCAGCTCAGTCTTTCGCGTGGCTCACCGTAGTCCAAACCCTTGCAACCCTTGTTGTATGGGTGGGCGCTCTAATGCTAATCGGCGCCCAGCGTCCGCTCCATGACATTGTTGTTCTGGGAATTGTGACCAGCATCTTGGCCGCGGCGACAATGACCTTGGCTGCACGACACATGATCCGCTGGAGCGGATGGCCGGTCTTGCAGCTGCCTGTTCATAAAAAAGATATGCGCTTTGCAGGTGGAATGTTTTCGGCACAGATTGCAAGCGCGGTGGTCTATCAGGGCGATCGCATTCTCATTTCGTCATTTGGCTCACCTGCTGTTGCAGGAGCCTACGCACTGTGTGCCAACCTAGCCAACAAGCCTCTTGCCGCGGTCGTGGCGATCACAGCTTTCGCCTTTCCTCACGCCTCTGGATTACACGCGGGCGGCGAGAAAGCCG
The DNA here is from genome assembly GCA_035274065.1 of Burkholderiaceae bacterium. Classification (GTDB taxonomy): domain Bacteria; phylum Pseudomonadota; class Gammaproteobacteria; order Burkholderiales; family Burkholderiaceae_F; genus JACCZX01. The sequence goes on along the minus strand of DATEOP010000285.1, from coordinate 10,140 downwards.
AACTGGCCGCATTGCTGCATGCCCTGGATCGCGCTGTTGCGGTGCTGATCATCCCACTGATCCTGCCCGCACTTTGGTTGGCAGGGGTATTTCTTCAACTTTGGCTTGGGGCGTACGGGACAGCTGATCTCGCTCTCGCTTTCAGAATATTGATGATTGCGTTCGCAGTGCCGGCGTTTGCGGTGCCGGTTGGACATGTGCTCGCAGCCAGCGGTAACGCCGAGCCCGCTGCCCGCTTCTCTTGGTTGACTGCTCTAGTTGTCGTACTTGGAATCACGGTGCTTGTCCCGCGCTGGGGATTGCTTGGAGCTGTGGTCGCCATTCTGGCCGGCATGTCGACTTCACTGATCTTTAGCGTCGTCGCCAGACGCATGCTTCGGCTTGAAAAGCCGCAAGGACGGTTGCGTTTTTGTGCTGGCGTTTTGCTCGGTCTTGCAACGCAGGCCGGGCTGCTCGGCCTGTTCGCGCCGTTCGCTGTTGACTGGTGGACATTGTTCGCTGTGGCTTTGGCGGCGTGGGCCGTCTTCTTCTTTACGCGTGCTATGTTTCACACGCTCTCGCCTGAAGAGATTCGGCTATCGCGCCGACTCTGCAGACGAATTCCTCCACTCCTCGGTCGGAAACACTGATTTTCACGGTTCCCTCACAGCTAAAGCGTTTGATTCACCGGGTAACAAGTGGTCGGTCAAAAGCCGAGGCCGCTTATGCCGACACGCAGCTGCAGCTGGAACTTACGCGTGAGCTCGTCCAGTTGCGCAGATCAATGACTCAAGCGATGCCTGACAATCCCGCAGCGCAAGGTTTCAAGGTCTACTCGCAGTCGGACGAGGACGGAGTTATTGAAACCATCTGCAATCGACTGCAACTCTATTCTGGAACATTCGTCGAGATCGGCTGCGGCGATGGGAAGGAAAACAATACGCACTATCTGATCTTGAAAGGCTGGCGAGGCCTTTGGATTGACAGCGATCCGTCAAACGTTGCCGTCATTCGCGCATCGCTGCCCGACGCTCCTCGGGTGCTTCAAGTGAGCGAGTCCCTCGTAACCACAGAAAATGTCGCAGGGCTGCTCCACGATCAGTTGGCATTGCTGGGCGCGCCGCAGAGCGTCGACCTTCTGTCCGTCGACATCGACGGCAACGACCTACCAGTGGTGCTCGCGGTCACCAACGCGATATCGCCCAAGGTGCTGATCGTCGAATACAACGCCAAGTTTCCATATCCATTTGCCCAGTCAATTGAATATGATCCCGGACATGTTTGGAAAGCCGACGACTACCATGGTGCTTCGCTCGGTGCGTGGGTGCAAGCACTGGAAGGTCGATATCAGCTTATCTGCTGCAATCTCGCAGGCACTAATGCATTTTTTGTCCGCAACGATCTGGGCAACCAATTTGCGCCGGTGCACCCAGCCGAGCTCTACCAGCCGGCCCGATTTTATTTGACTGTTTTGCGGGCGGGGCACTCGCCATCGTTATCTTTCCTCGCAAAGCATCTGAAAAGTTGCTCTGAACGTCTCCGGGGACCTCAATGAAGCAGGGCGAAATTGATTACATGAAGAAGATTGGCGAAGCCAATGCGCGTGGCGCATATGACAAGCCCTTCTCCCACTTTACGTGCTCGAAGAATCTTGTCGACCTGGGCTTGATCATGAGCCTGCTGCCGCAGCCGCCGGCCCGGTTGCTCGACCTCGGATGCGGTACGGGTTGGACCAGCGCATTCTTTGCGCGGCGAGGGTATCGGGTTACTGGTCAGGACATCGCGCCCGACATGATTGACTATGCGCGCCAGAACAAGACGCGATATGAAGCGACCGACCTCGACTTCGTGATCTCCGACTATGAATCTCTTGCCTTCGAGGAACCGTTCGATTGCGCGGTCTTCTATGACTCTTTGCATCATGCCGTTGATGAACACGCCGCACTTAAGAGCGTTTACCGATCGTTGAGGCCGGGCGGAGTCCTGGTGACGCATGAGCCAGGTGCAGGTCATTCGTTGAATCCGGATTCGATTCAGGCCATGCAGTTGTATGGAGTTACCGAAAAGGACATGCCGCCCGCGCATATTCGTGACCTATGCATGTCGATCGGATTCTCGCACTTTGATTTTCTCGTCGACCCCACTGAGGCGGTACTAGCGTTGTACGGCATCAACCTGGTGCAACTTGATCGCGACCATATTTCATGGTGGCGGCGTGCGATTCGCGTTGCGCGACTGATGGCAGACCGGACGCTTCGTCGCGGCGGAATCTGTGTGATAACAAAGTAAAAGCTGCCAACGCTCGCATTTGCAATGAAAGTTCTCGAACTTGGCTGCGGGTTTAACAAGACCCCAGGTGCGACCGGCGTGGACGTCATTCAGGGATCGCACGCGGACATCATTCACGACCTCGATAAGTTTCCTTACCCTTTCACCGACGACGAGTGGGATCGCATCCTTTGTCGGTGCGTGCTTGAGCATGTGAATGATTTTGTCGGAACGGTCAACGAAATTTGGCGCATCGCTCGGCCTGGCGCGATGGTGGAAGTTGTCGGCCCGTTCATGAGCAGTGTCAACTACTACGCGGACCCTACGCACAAGCGCGCTTTTACTTCGAAGACCTTCGACTATTTCATCGAGGGTCGTCTTGCGTCCAATTTCGGATACAGCAAAGCGCGATTCGATCTGGTTGCGTGCGAATACGATCGTGAGGAGAGACTCAAGCGCACCGGGGTGCACCGTTGGTTGCTCGATTGGGCGAACCGCAACAAGCAGCAGTATGAGGCCCGGTTCGCATTTATCTATCCGCTTTACCAGATGTTCTTCGACCTTAAGGTCATAAAGTGAGTCCGGCCGGCCGACTGGTCGTCGGGCTGAACGGCGCGGCATTGCTCTCGCCACTGACCGGGATCGGTCAGTACACCAAAAATCTCGCCGAACAACTCATTGCTTCCGACGAAATTGACCTGCACATCTTTTATCTAGCTGCCTGGAGTAAAGAAATCAGAACACAGCCTTTGCGATCGCTGGGGCCGATAAAGGCTTTTATCAAAAAGGTAGTTCCGCATCCATACCTTGTCAGCCGAGCGTTACAGGGTTGGAAGTTTTACTCCGGAGCGCAGGATCGAGGGCTGTCGATCTATCACGAGCCTAACTTCTTGCCGCTGAGGTTTGGGGGACCCACCGTTGTATCTATTCATGATCTGTCGTGGATTCGCTACCCGGAAACCCATCCAAACGAGCGCGTCGCGATCATGAATCGGATCCTGCCCCTTGCACTCGACCGAGTACAACATGTGATTACAGATTCGGAATTCATACGGCGTGAAGTGATAAGCGAGTTCGGGATTTCCGCGGACCGGGTGACAACAACCTTACTAGCCCCGCGCAGCCAATTCACGCCACGCGACGAGTTAGCGCGCTGGCCGACTCTTTCCAAACATAATTTGCAGCAACGCAGTTATTTCCTGGTGGTGGGTACCCTCGAGCCCCGCAAGAATGTTGCAACAGCAGTAAGAGCTCACGCCGGCCTGCCCGAATCAATTCGAAGGCGGTTTCCGCTGGTTTTAGTAGGTATGCGGGGTTGGCTTACCTCCGGTCTGGAGGGCGAGCTGGCGGTCCCCGTTGAGCGCGCTGAAGTGAGGCCGCTCGGCTTCGTAACGGATGATGAGCTCGCCGATTTGTATTCGGGGGCAACAGCACTCCTTTACCCGTCCGTTTATGAAGGCTTTGGCTTGCCTCCGCTTGAAGCGATGGCGTGTGGCAGTCCAGTGATCACCTCAAACGTCTCTTCACTGCCTGAGGTCGCGGGCGATGCCGCCGTAACACACGATCCGATGGATGTCGACGCTCTTAGAAGCGCGATGAAGCGCTTTATCGACGATAAGGACTTCTGGCAGGAAAGAGCTGATGCATCGGTGAAACAAGCTGCTCTTTTTTCTTGGGAGCGATGCGCCAAAGAAACGATTGCTGTTTACCGTTCTGCAATGTCCGCTTGATAGGCCGCACGTCTCCGTACAATCCGCCGTTTCGTATCAAAGACAAGATACCTCATGCATGTATCGGTAATAGGCGCCGGCTACGTCGGCTTGGTTACTGCCGCGTGCTTAGCGGATGTCGGCAATGTGGTGGTATGCGTGGATACCGACATTGCGAAAGTCGAAAAACTCAATCGGTCCGAAGTCCCCATTCACGAACCCGACCTTGACGATCTTGTAGAGCGCAATGCCGCTGCAGGTCGCCTGCGGTTCTCGAGTGACTATGACGCGGCCGTATCGCATGCAACGCTGATCCTGATCGCGGTCGGAACGCCATCGAGCGAGGATGGTTCGGCCGATTTGTCACATGTAATCGTTTGTGCTGCAGAACTCGGTAGGCGCATCGAGCGTGACACGCTGATCGTGGTGAAGTCGACGGTGCCGGTTGGCACCAATGATCAGGTGCGCGCCGCGATACGATCCGAACTGGGGAAGCGCGGTAGCCAGACGTCCGTAACGACCGCGTCGAATCCCGAATTTCTGAAAGAAGGTTTTGCAGTAGAAGACTTCATGAAGCCAGACCGCATCGTCGTTGGCGTCGATGATGCAAAGTCTGCAAAGACGTTGCGCGAGTTGTATAAGCCGTTCAACCGCAACCGTGATCGCTTAATCGTGATGGATATCCGGTCGGCGGAATTCACGAAGTACGCCGCCAATTGCATGCTCGCTGTGCGCATTTCGTTCATGAACGAGATGGCTAACCTGGCTGACCGACTTGGCGTCGACATCGAGGATGTCCGACGCGGCATCGGCTCCGATCCGCGTATAGGACCTGACTTTCTTTATGCGGGCGCCGGGTTTGGAGGATCATGCTTCCCAAAGGACCTCCGCGCGCTCATGCACACAGCAGCGCAATATGACGAGCCAGTAGAGATATTGGCTGCAGCAATGGAGGTCAACCAACGACAACAACACATTCTTGCTGCGAAAATTAGTCGGTTTTTTGGCGGTGAGCTTGCGGGCCGTACGATTGCTTTATGGGGCTTGGCATTCAAGGCCAATACCGACGACATGAGAGAGGCGCCGAGTCTCAGCGTCATTAATGCACTGACGTCAGCCGGCGCAAAAGTACACGCCTATGACCCAGTCGCCATGACAAATGCCCGCTCGATTATTGAGGCAAACAAAAACGTGCAATTTACGGATTCCGCTGCGGCAGCCCTACATGGGGCGGATGTACTCGCGGTCATTACCGAGTGGCTCGAGTTTCGGAGTCCTGATTTCGAAGACCTGGCCCGAAAACTCAAGGCCAAAGCAGTTTTTGATGGTCGAAATTTGTACGATCCCTCTGCAGTGCGGGCTGCGGGTCTGCAATACATTGGCATTGGCCGCGGTTTGTGAACAAGCGAGCCTGCGAACTTGGCACAGAGTGGACACTTTATTGGCTTCTTTTTTGTGACGCCACAAGTCTTGCGGCGCGGCGATAGTGTTCCAACGGCTGCTGCCTCGGGCAACGAGGCGCCCCGTGAGCATGGGCGCTGACGCGGGCCGGCATGACGTCCGTTACAAAAATATCGATGTATTGCGAGGCATTGCTGCCCTGTGTGTTGTCTGGCTGCACGCGAGCGAAGTCTTTGTCACTCTGCCGTCGGTACGCAGCCACGGCACGTCGGCCTATGACATACCGAAGTTCCTGGAACTCGGAAGGGTCGGTGTGATTGCTTTCTTCGCCATTAGCGGGTTCGTCGTAGCGTCAACCATAAAGCCACCCAAGATTTGGGGGACACGGGCTTTTTTGATCAAGCGATTCTTCCGCTTGTACCCCGCGTTTTGGTTTGCACTCGCGCTGTCTTATCTGGCGATCTGGCTACCGCAGGCAAAGGTTCCTAGCCTCGGGGGCTTGTTGGCAAACATCACGATGTTGCCCACGATATTTGGTGTTGAAGCGGCCATGGGTCACTTCTGGACACTGGAGATAGAGTTTGCTTTTTACCTGCTAGTTGTCATCCTGTTCTTGGTCGGCAAGTTGCACAACGCCTGGCTCTTGGTCGTCTTGATAGCTATTCTCAGCTTGAATCCAAGCGGCGTCTTGATAAAGAAACTTACGTGGATGTCCGCACAGGGACACTGGGTGCAGCTTCCGTTATGTCTCGCGATCATGCTGTGGGCAAGTCTTCTACGCCGTGCCTACGACCCAAACACTTCAATCACACAGAAACTGAATGCATGGCGGACTGTGCCAATTGCGATTGCCACCGCGTTCGTCTTTGGTCGAGCGTTAAGCATTGGCGGCATGCTGAGGGCACCCGACTTTGTTACGTATCTGTCGGGGTTGGGCACACTTTGGGGGTTAACGCTGTTCTGTATGTTCGTACTCACCGGAAGCTCCTGGCCACGGTGGTTAGTATGGATAGGAACGATCAGTTACTCCATTTACCTCTTGCACCCGGTAATACTGTATCCGCTGTTTTTTTTCGTTTCGAGTGGCTTCACTTTCGACTCTGCATCTCTCCCGGCGCATGTGCTCACCGTCATTGCTGGCACGATCGCGCTTGCCTCCATCACTTACCTGTTGATCGAAGCGCCATCAAATCGGCTGGCCGCGCGCCTCACGCGGGATAACTCCATTCAAGTCACAGGAACGAGCCGTGTGTCATAAAGTCCGCCGCACGCGCAACGGATTAATTTATGCACGCCGACCCGAAGGGCGGGTTTCAGATCGCCGCGGTTTGTACGATCCGTGCGGAGTCGCAATCGCGGGACGTCAATATTTTGGTATCGGGCGCGGATCGTGACCAGGCACGCGAGCACGCTGGTCACCGGAGTCGCTGGCTTCATTGGTTCGTTCGTCGCGCAACGGCTATTGGAGCGCGGCGCGCATGTTGTTGGACTGGATAACCTCAACGACTATTACGACCCGCAGCTAAAGCGTGCACGCCTAGCTCGGCTGGAAAGGTTTCGCGCGAGTTCACAGTTCACATTTGAATCGATTGACATCATTGATGCCTCTGCGGTCGAACGCGTATTCACCGAGCACACTATCGAAAGCGTCGTGCACCTGGCCGCTCAAGCCGGGGTGCGGCATTCAATTACTCATCCGCAGGATTACATTGACAGCAACCTGACAGGATTTCTTAACATGCTGCAGGCCGTACGAGCGCGGCCGGTACGGCATTTCGTTTACGCGTCATCGTCGAGTGTGTATGGGGGCAACACGAAGTTGCCGTTTTCGGAGAGCGATAGGGTTGACCGCCCGGTGAGTTTGTATGCAGCAACGAAGCGTGCGAACGAACAGATGGCGTACGTCTATTCGTGGCAGTTCGGTGTCCCTGCTACCGGGCTCCGATTTTTTACCGTGTACGGCCCTTGGGGCAGGCCGGATATGGCAACGTTCAGGTTCACCAAGGCGATACTTTCCGGCGAACCGATCGAGGTATACAACCACGGCGATATGCGCAGAGACTTCACCTACATCGACGATATTGTGAAGGGAGTCATTACCGTTCTCGATCGCGCGCCGACAAACGGCCCGGACGGTGTGCCGCATCGGGTTTACAACATTGGTAATCATCGGTCGGAGCCACTTTTACGATTCATCGAAGTGCTCTCGACTGCACTTGGCCGCAAGGCCGAGATGCGGCTTTTGCCAATGCAGCTGGGCGACGTGAAGGAAACGTTTGCGGACATCGCCAGTCTTTCGCGCGACTATGGGTGGGAACCTACAACAACGATCGATGTGGGACTGCCTCGCTTCGTGGATTGGTACAGGGAGTATTACGGGCGACCAGCCTCTTGAAAGTCCTGCATCTCGGCAAGTTCGATGGAGACGTCGGCGGAATCGAACGCCATCTACGCTCGTTGCTGCGTGCGATGCCCTCCGACGTGCAGGTCGTCAATCTGGTTGCCAACGACCGCTGGATCACTGACCGGCATCACCATAACGGCTACGAGACCGTTCGTGTCGCGAGTACCGGAACGCTTGCAAGTGTCGCGCTGGCACCCTCAATGCCGGCCGTGGCGCGCAGATTGCACCGGCAATTTCAGTTCGACCTCGTGCACTTGCATTTTCCCGACCCTCTGGGACATCTGACGGCGACGACATTGCCGCGTACCGTTCAACGCGTTATTTCCTGGCATAGCGACATCGTCAAGCAGAAATGGGCGCTGTCGCTGTATTCACCGTTCCTTCAATCTTTCGTGCGTGATGCCGATGCGCTGATCGGTGCGACGCCGGAGCACTTTGCCACTTCTTCTCAAATCCCGGTAGGCAAGCCTGGACAAATCCGCGAAGTCATTCCGTACGGTTTCGATCCCGCAGTGCTTGCGCCATCCTTGGAATCACGCTGTAAGGAGGAAGAACTTCTGCTCCAGCGTACTGGCCGACCATTGATCCTTTCGGTGGGCCGTCACGTTTACTACAAGGGTTTAGACGTCCTGATACGGGCGATGCAGAGCTTGGACGCGGAGTTGTGGATCGGTGGGCACGGACCGTTGACCACAACGTCGATGCGTCTGGCTCGTGACCTTGGTCTTTCTGACCGAGTCAAATTTGTCGGCTTTATTCCTGATCCGCTACTGGTTGCTTACTTTAAGACTTGCGATGTCTTCTGCATGCCATCCACCGAGCGCGCCGAACAGTTCGGACTGGTGCAGCTTGAAGCGATGTACTGCGGAAAGCCGGTGGTCGCGACGCGATTAGGGACCGGCGTCGAGTTCGTAACGCTCGATGGTGAAACCGGCTTGCTCGTGCCTCCGAAGAATCCACGCGCGCTGGCTGACGCTCTGCGCAGACTGATGGGCGACACGGAACTGCGCGGACAAATGGGAGCCGCCGGACGGCGACGGGTAGAAGAAGTCTTTTCAGTGAAGCAGATGATGGACAAGACGGTCGATGTTTACAAACACGTGCTTGCTGCCGGCCCGGCAAGGTAGCGTTGGATAATCTGGAAATGTCTGAGCAGTTTCCTTTGACCTATTTGGCGCAGGCGGCGTTTGCCGCCTTTGCGGCTGCGTTGTTGATCATGATGCTGCGCCGGCCGGCAGAACGCTGGCGGTTGGTGGACGTGCCAGGCGGCCGCAAGCGACACACCGCTCCCGTTGCAGTGACCGGTGGCGTCGCCATCACCACCGCGATGCTGGTCGCACTTGCGGCGTCGTTTTCAGCATTTGGAGACTATGCCGCGTTTTTTATTGGAGCAGTAATACTCGCGTTGACCGGATTACTGGATGATCTCGGCGAGGTGTCTGCGGGCACAAAGATGCTCGTTCAGATTTTTGCAGCTGTGTTAATGACATCGGGCGGGGCCAATTTCCTTGTCAGTCTCGGCAATCTGTTCGCAACCGATCCCATCAATACGCGCTTGTGGGGGATTCCATTGACCGTGTTTGCAACGGTGGCGGTGATCAACGCAATCAACATGTTTGATGGACTGGACGGTCTTGCGGGGAGTCTCGCACTTGTGATGCTGTCGTTCTTCGCTGCCTTTTCGCTGATGATCGGCGATGCAAATGCGGCGAAAATCACGGTAGTGTTGGCAGGCGCCGTAATCGGGTTTCTGTTCTTCAACCTTCCATGGCCTTTGCGTGGACGTCATCGGACCTTCATGGGTGACGCGGGCAGCATGGTGCTCGGCTTTGCGATTGCATGGTTCTCGGTTTCACTGTCCCAGCATCACGTCGAGACCGTTCCTCCACCGACAATGCTATGGGTTTTAGGGCTGTTATTGATGGACGTGTTCACTGTGACAGTCCGGCGCCTGGCGCGGCGTCGGAGTCCAATGTCGCCGGATCGCGATCACATTCATCACATCCTGATGCGGCGGGGCTATTCGCCGCGTGCGACGCTGGCTGTACTAGTTTCGACCAATGCGCTGCTGGCGATGATCGGCACGGGTCTTTGGCAGCTCGGCGTTCCCGACTGGTGGATTTTCTGGTCGTTTCTATTCGTGTGCGCAATCTACTTCGCAGTTTTTTTCTTACCCTTCCGCCTTTACCGGTTCAGGGCGCGAACTTATGACGATGACGAGCTGAACGGCTCAGGTTAGATCGAGTACCCCGCCTTCCGCGCAAAATGCACGGTCGCGGTCAAGAAGCCTTCCTTGGATCCACAATCGAATCGCCGTCCCTGGTATCGATAGGCAAACGTTGTGTCAGACGACAACATGCATGCAATCGCGTCGGTTAG
>DATEOP010000284.1:0-2395 GCA_035274065.1 Burkholderiaceae bacterium | reverse complement strand
GGCTCCAGCATTCCGACGACAACCGCGCCGCGTTTCATTTGCGAGAGTTCGGCGGCTTGAGGCGGTCGAACTTTCAGCACCACTTGCGCGCCGAGCGCATCGGCCGCACTGCCCATCGTCGCACCCGAGGCCGCATAAGCGTCATCGGGATAACTGGCGCTGGCGCCGGCTCCCGACTCGACGACGACGCTGTGCTTGGCCGCGACCAGCTTCTTGACGGTTTCAGGCGTTGCGGCGACCCGCGTTTCGCCAGCTACCCGTTCTGCCGGCACTCCGATGTTCATTCAGCGCTGTCTCCGGCCTGTTCGCCTGTTTTTATAGAATCGCGACTTTACGCGAAAGCACTGAATCGATGAGCGGCAAACGCGTCGTCATCGGCATGTCCGGCGGCGTCGATTCATCGGTTGCTGCGTACCTGCTGAAGCAGCAGGGGCACGAAGTTGTCGGTCTCTTCATGAAAAACTGGGAGGACGACGACGATGACGAGTACTGCTCGACGCGGCAGGACTTGATCGACGCTGCAGCTGCTGCAGACGTGATCGGCATTGCACTGGAAGCGGTCAACTTCTCAACCGAGTATAAGGATCGCGTCTTCGCAGAATTTTTGCGCGAGTACTCGGCTGGGCGCACGCCGAACCCGGACGTGCTCTGCAACGCCGAAATCAAGTTCAAGGCGTTTCTCGATCACGCCATCAAGCTGGGTGCACAACACATTGCGACCGGTCACTACGCGCGTGTGCGCGCAGTAAATGGCACATTTCAATTGCTGCGCGGACTCGACCGCAGCAAGGACCAAAGTTATTTTTTGCACAGGCTCAATCAACAGCAGCTTGCGCACACCTTTTTTCCAGTGGGCGAGCTGCAAAAAACCGAAGTCAGAAAAATCGCACACGACATCGGATTGCCGAACGCTGCAAAGCGAGATTCGACCGGCATCTGCTTCATCGGCGAGCGTCCGTTCCGCGAGTTCCTGAATCGTTACCTGCCCATGACACCCGGCCCGATTCGCACGTACGACGGCAGGGTCGTCGGCGAACACGTCGGGCTTGCTTTCTACACGCTCGGTCAGCGCAAGGGAGTTGGCGTCGGTGGAGTGCGCGACACTTCAGGGGAGCCTTGGTTCGTTGCTCGCAAGGATATGGAGACGAACACGCTATGGGTGGTGGCTGGGCACGACCACCCGTGGTTGATGACCGACCGATTGACGGCGCGCGATCTGACCTGGACATCAGACATTTCTCCGGCAGCAGGAACACGTCTTGCCGCCAAGACACGCTACCGGCAGGCGGACGCCGAATGCGTTGTGACTTCGATCAGTGGCGACTGCATTGAACTGACATTCAGCGAACCGCAATGGGCGGTGACCCCCGGACAGTCCGCTGTTTTATACCAAGGCGAAGTTAGTCTGGGTGGCGGAGTGATCGAAGCAACACCGATAACTAGACTCGATCGGAGGACAGCCGCGATGTGACTGCCGCCGATTGAACGAATGAAAGTGAGTTCAACATGAAGCGCGCTGCACTCTTCTTTTCTATTTCGATAGCCTCTGCGGGGCTGATCGCATGCGGTGGCGGATCATCAGACGCAGCCTCCGTTCCGGTCGGGAGCAGCGCGCCGGCGCCGACGCCGGCCCCTGGTTCTCCGACACCCTCACCCGGGCCGCCTCCACCGCCTCCTGCCGGTCCAGCCTCGACAGAGAATCCGACGCTGACGCGGACAACGGTCGTAAGCGGGCTGCAAAATCCGTGGGACTTGGCGTTCGCGCCCGACGGCACGATGCTGTACACGGAGAAGTGCCGCGGTCTATCCGCTCGATTCGCAAACGGCACAACCGTTCGCCTGTTCGGCACGGTCGGGTCATCGCTTGTTGCACCCGACCTGTTCTGCGAGGGTCAAAGCGGCATGCACGGGGTCGCGGTCGACCCGGACTTCGCCACGGGGACCCGGTACGTGTACGTCTTCATGGCGTCGAACCTGACAACGAATCCGCGCACCAATCGTGTCGTGCGGTTGCAGCTCAGCCCGGACCTGATGAGCGCGAGCAATCGGACCGACATCATCACCGATATCGCGTTCAAGGACGTCGGCAATGCAGTAGGCGGTTCTGGCGCGCACAGCGGCGGGCGCGTGCGCTTCGGCCCCGATCGTTTTCTTTACGTGACGTCGGGTGATAACCACAACGCGACACTGCCGCAGGACCTGACACGTCTTGGCGGTAAAGTGATCCGCGTTGATCGCAATGGAACCGCGGCGCCGGGCAACAACACACCTGCGGGAGGCGATCCGCGCATCTTCACGTACGGGCATCGTAACGTTCAGGGAATCACATTCCGTCCCGCAGGCCAGCCGAACGCGGGGCAACCGTTTACGGCCGAGCATGGCCCGAATCATTCCG
>DATEOP010000283.1:0-2332 GCA_035274065.1 Burkholderiaceae bacterium | reverse complement strand
CCATTGATGTACATGAATGCGGCGAAGACAGGAATCAGCACGAGCTGCGCGATCAAGTACCCGGCGGTTCCGATCTCCGCAAACAGCCACGCCGTCACGCCGCTCGCATAGGGACGCAGTTGCGTCAGAAACGCCTCGACGCCTTCTGCGCGCGCTGCCAGCCACGCTGCCGAGAGTTCGCGCCCGACCAATGGAAGCTGCTCCACCCATTGCGGCAGCGGTGGTATTGCCATGTTCGTGATCGAACGTACCTGATTGGCGATCTCGTCGGCATGCGTGACCACCGCGACCACACCGAGCGTCAATGGAATGACGACTACCAATACCAGCAGCAGGATCATCGAGGCGGCTGCCAAGCCGCGCTTGTTCCACATCCGGCGCTGCATGCGAATCAGCAACGGCCAGGTCACGACGGCAATCGTTGTCGCCCAGATTCCCGCGGCCACAAACGGCCGCACGATCCACAGCGCAGCTGCGATCAGCACGCCGATGCACAGGACGCCAAGCAGCGTTCGCGTCAGGTCGCGACGTTCGGTCATAAGTGCGATGAGTCTGACACTCTCCGATGCCGCAGCTTGCGATCGGCATCGATCTTTGCAGGCAGTTGCATGCCTGCAACGTTCAGACAGCAGCTTGGTACAGACCGACGCTTGACCGCATTCCGCAGGCCGGTGTCACGTTGTGCTCGGCACGGCGCGAGCCTTGAACTCCGGCAGCTCGAAGGCTTGCGCGACAAGCTCGTATGAGCGGAGTCGAGCGGCGAGCTCCGCCGCGTGCGTTGCGATCATCACTTCGTCGGCTTCGGTTCGCGCGATGATTTCCTCGATGCGCTCGCGCACCTGCTGAGGGGTGCCGACGATCTGCAGCCTCCTGTATGAAGCAACCAGTGCCTGTTCCTCCGGCGTGAATACGTGCGCCATCGCTTCGTCCGGGCTCGGCATGCGCCCCGGACGTCCGGAGCGCAGTTGAACGAACGACAGCAACGCCGACGAGGCCATGCGCTGGGCAGCTGCCTCGGTGTCGGCGCAAAAAACCGAAAGCGCAAGGATTGCATGCGGTTTGGGCAGCACGCCGTCTGCAGAAAATGTCGTTCGGTAAGCGCGCATCGCAGGCTCCGGCGGATCCGGACTGAAATGTCCCGCAAAGGCAAACGCGACACCCATTTGCGCGGCTAGCTTCGCGCCGTAGTCGCTCGACCCGAGGATGTAGAGCGGCGGCAGTGGCCTGTCGTCGGGGATTGCTCGGACCGCACGGAACGGGTGATCGGAAGGAAAGTCGTCATTGCCCCATGCAATGAGCTCGCTAAGCTGCTCGAGGAAGTCGTCCGCGGTCAGCGCTGCGCGCGAGCGCCGTAGAGCAAGCGCTGTCAGGCCATCGGTACCCGGAGCACGACCAATCCCAAGATCGATCCGACCAGGGTGCATCGCTTCCAGCAACTTGTACGACTCGGCCACTTTCAGCGGCGAGTGGTTCGGAAGCATTACGCCTCCCGCACCGAGGCGGATCCGCGTCGTCACGGCGCCGGCCTGCGCAATCAGCACTTCGGGATTTGTGCTCGCGATGCCCGGCATGTTGTGGTGCTCCGCGTACCACAGCCGTGTGTAGCCGAGCCGATCGAGTGCTTGCGCCAGCTCGGCCGCGTTGCGAAGCGCAGCGACGCTGGTGCCTCCGCGCACCAGAGGAACGAGATCGAGTGCCGAAAGCGAAAGAGCCATGCTGCGTTGTACTCGGATTACCGATTTCGATTGCCCGGAATCATCTTAGACGCCGCAGCACAGATCGCGCCCAGCACTGCTTTAGTAGCCCGATGCTTCCGAAGCTTCAAGAGTCAGTGGGCGCCGGCGGCTCCGGCACCACGGCAGCAAACTGACTTTGTATTGCGGCAAGCTGGTCGTCGCTGGTCGCAACGATCCAAGAGCGTGCTGCTTCAACGATGTGTCGGTTGTGATCCTTGAATGGCCCCATCACGGAGACCGGCTTCCATAGCACCGGTCCGGCGCGACTCTTCTTGCCCGACGGCGTGCCGACCAGCAGGCTGTAGGGCCCTAGTGGCATCGACACAAATGGCTGCGCCGGCCGAGCCCGCGCGCGCCAGTCAATGAACGGCGCTTCGTTGATCAACAGCGCGTTGGGGAGTCCATGAAATACGGTGAAGTCATAAAGCACAAGTTGCTCGCGCAATCCGACGTACGTGCGTCGAATGTCGCTAATGACCGCAGCGCGAATTTCATCGTCGAACATCGGTTCGAGTGCATAGCGCGCGAGAGCGCTCTGTGCTTCCTGTTGATATGCACACACGAGTCCTACCTCGACGCTGTCTTGCGCTGCACGC
>DATEOP010000282.1:0-17299 GCA_035274065.1 Burkholderiaceae bacterium | reverse complement strand
CGGTTGGTCCTTGCTGTCGGACATCGAGCCGGCGATCGAGCCATTCAGCATGACGCTCGTAGAGTGCTGTCGAATCCTCCGGAGTGAACAGCACATTCGTTGCGTCATCGATCCGGATACGGCTGAAATCCCGCATCAGGTTGCGCGCACCCACCATCGCCGTGCCCTTGGCGACGTCGCCTAGCAGCCCGAAGTCGGTCCACAACGTGCTGCCCAGGAAGCGCACACCGTCGATCTCGACTTCATCGTCATCGAGCACATGTACGTTGCTACCGGCACAAAGGCGCTTCAGCTCGTCGGCGGTAGCTTCAATGCTGCCCCCATAGAACTCGTGATTTCCCAGAACATAGAGCACGGGTTTGTCGAACTTTCGAGCCCACTCCGCAGACTCGCGTGGCCGTGCTATGTCTCCCGCCAACACGACTACGTCAGCATCGTTGCGTGGATGCGGCAGCCCATCAACGCTCAAGTGCAGATCCGAAAGCACATTGAGTTTCATCGCCCAAATCTATCATAGTGTGATATATTGTCAATCAAGCGAGGATTGGAAGACGACTTCCAGAAGAAGTCAGAGATGACGAGAACGCGACTACTACCGAGTGAGCAACGTCGTGACTAACAGCATTCCGGGCTTTTCAGCACCGATTGCCGGATTCGAAGTACCGCTTGAAATGCTGTCCGCATGCCACTCGCGCATCGAGCGCCAGTGCGAGACGCTGCGTCGCCTCGCTCACTACCTAAGCAAGCACGGCTCAGACTTCGAAGCGCGCAGCGCTGCTGCCAACGTGATGCGCTATTTCGATACATCGGCGAAGCATCATCACGCCGACGAAGAGGAAGATCTATTTCCCGCGCTGATCGAATCGATGGCCGGCTCGGACCCCGTCTGCTTGCGGGAGCTGATCGCGGCGTTCACTGCTGAGCATCGCGAGCTCGAGGCGCGCTGGAAAGAACTCCGGACCGTGCTCGAGCGCGTCGTAGCGGGCGATAACGCGCCCTTGAGTTCGCAAGCTGTCGAAGCGTTCGTGACCCTGTATGAGCAGCATATCGAGCGCGAAGAGAGCGAATTGCTGCCAATGGCGGCACGGCTGTTAAGTGACCAGGAGCTCGATCGCATCGGCCGCGCGATGCGCGAACGCCGAGGAATTCGTGAAACGTAACGCCGGTTAACTGCGACGCCTGTGCGGCGCTTGCAGTGCACCCGTCATTTTGACGGCGCTAGCATCAATTCCTGGTGCGGCGAGTTCGCGACCGATGGAAACTTATCCGGACGACGATCGGGTATGAACCCGTCACGGTTGGGCATCTTTACCTGTACCAGCGATTTCGCGTCCAGCACCGCATCGGAAGGAACGATCTTGGCTTCGGACAGGATATATGCCGTAACGGCGTACACCTGATCGTTGGTCAGACTGTTGGGTGCCATGAATGGCATCGCGCGCTTGATGTAGTCGAACAGCGTGGTCGCATAAGGCCAATAGCTTTCCACCGTTTTGACCGGTCCTTTGGATGAAGGAGTCTTCACCAGCGAGCCGCGACCTCCAATTAGCCGATCGCCAATACCACCCTCGAGGTTCTGACCGTGACACGCCACGCAATGCTCGGCGTAGACCGCCTTGCCTTGGGCCACCGAGCCGGAGCCTGCAGGAAGTCCACGCCCATCGGGTAGCGATGAGTAAAACTTTTCCAGTTCCGAAGCGGGCGGCGTCGTCCCAAACCCGAACGAGGTTTTTGAAGTTTCAGCGGCGCTGCTGTTGAATGAAAGCAGTGCGAGTGCGCCGATACCGGCGATCGTCTTAATAGTGGTGAACATTGGAGACCTTTCCGTCGCGCGCAACCATCCAGCTTTGAATAGCATTCAGGTGATAGATCGAACCGAGTGGCCCATTCAGGCCGCGTACGGCGATCAGTTGTCCGAGCGTGGGCTGCACATATCCGGTTTCATCGACGCAACGGCTTTGCAACACGGCTTCCTGGCCATTCCAGTTCCACGGAAATCGAAATCGCGTATGACATATCGGCAGCACAGGTCCCTGCAGCGCGGCGGCGCGCCATGTTTTTCCACCGTCCGCCGATACGTCGACTCGCTTGATCGCACCGCGTCCTGACCACGCGATTCCGGTAATTTCATAGAAGCCGGGGCCATCGAGCATCATTTCGCCGGACGGCGACGTAATGACCGACTTCGCCTCCATTTCAAACGAGAACTGAACGGCCTTCCCATTCGGCAGAAGATCTGTGTACTTGGAAGTTTCTTCGCGTGTCATGAACGGCTTGTCGGATACTTCCAATCGCCGCAGCCATTTGATGTTCATGTTGCCTTCATAGCCGGGCACCATCAGGCGAAGCGGATAGCCCTGCTCCGGCCGCATCGCCTCGCCGTTCTGACCATAGGCAAGAAAGCAATCCTTCATCGCTTTGGCGATCGGAATGCTGCGTGTCATCGCCGCTGCATCGTCGCCCTCTGCAAGCAGCCATTTCGCGCCGGGTTTAACTCCGACTTCGTTGAGAATTGTCGAAAGCGGAACGCCAGTCCACTCGGACGTCGAAGTCAATCCATGCGTCCCTTGCACGGTCTTCAGCGTCGGTTTTGACCACTCGGTCAAACCGTTGCCGGAACACTCGAGAAACATGATGCGCGACATGCTCGGGAAACGCCGAATATCTTTCATCGAATACTTCTTCGGCTGATTGACCATGCCATGCACGTACAGAGAGTGCTTGCTCGGGTCGATCGTCGCAGTTCCGCCATGGCTGCGTTCGAAATGAAGCCCGGACGGCGTGATGATCCCGCACCCTTTTTCAAGAGGCGTAAAGGTCCACGACGACAAAGGCGTGCTGGTCTTGTACCGTGTTCTGACCTCGGTTTCGAATTGAGAGCGAAGCCCGTAACTTTCGTCGTCGAGCGGAGCGCCCTGCACCTTGCTGGGATCCGCCGGCACCTCACGCTGTGCCGAACCCAGCGGTGCCGCGGACGCCGTTCGCGAAGACATTGCGGCGGTCGCTCCGATCGAAGCGATCGAGCCCAGCATGAAACGTCGTCGGTCGACTGACGCACGCCGATCGCCTTGGAAGTACGGAGATGCTGGATCGTCGCGCTTTTGCGCAAGAAACCGCTGTTCAGCATCCAGCCACTGATCGACTGTCGAAGTCGACTGTTTATCGAACGCGGTGCGCTCCGAGATAGGCATTTTGACCTCCGGCACAACGGGCGCAGCCCATTGCTTCGTCATTCAATGGAAAATCTTTACATCTGGTCGTTATAGATATCATGCCGTGATGCATAAGGCAAACGGAATAGCTGATTCGCATAAAGCACCAGAACCTCAGACCAACTGCACCCCGCGTAGATCGTTCGCAGTAATAACCAGGTGGCGATTCAGCGGAACTCCATGGGCAATCAGATGCGCATGGATCACCCATTCGATGGCCTTTCTATTCCGACGGACAAATTCAAGCACCGTCTCCTTGTCACAAGGATCGGAGCCGAGAAAGTGCTGTATTGCGGCTCGCTCGAGCTCAACTCGCACCGCGTGGCCATCAGCGACCACGCCCAGCTCCAGGGCGCAGTCGGGCTTAGGAGAAATGTCACCAGCGCGGAAAAAAATATTCATAGGCACCTGCCGCGTTTGGCTGTTGATTGATCAAAGCCTGTGGAGCCATAATATCACTCTGTGATACAAATGGTGCGCACTGGCAGACACAGTCGTTGCCGACGCTTGATCAAAATCTTCAAGATATCCGTCACCGATGTGTGCGGTGGGGTCATCAACGCGGAGCGTCGATGCCGCTGACCCAGCACGCTTCTATGATGTCGCCCCTGCGCGCTCCGCTAAGTACGACATCGTCAGCAAAAGCCGTGAAGAAGAAAGATTTTGAAGTTTTGTCCGAGTTTCGCTACCAGCTCCGGCTCTTTCTACGATTCAGCGAGGAGTTGCTGCGCCACAAGCAAATTACTCCATTGCAGTATCTCTTGCTGCTGCACATTAAGGGATATCCGGGCCGCGACTGGGCCACCGTTGGCGAACTCGCACAGCGCCTGCAGGCTCACCATCACGGCGTTGTTGCGCTGGTGTCGCGCTGCGAGAAATTGGGCTGGGTCAAGCGCAAACCGAGTGCCACCGACCGGCGCCGAGTGGAAGCTCACCTGACAGCCAAGGGTGAACGCTGTCTTGAAGAGCTCGCTCAGTTGCACCGGAACGAGCTTCTTCGGAGCAAAGTGTTTGCGTCTCAGCTGAGAACGTTGAAATAACTCCCGTCACCGTATGCTAAGTGCATACGCGCTCACGCATCGTCGTTTTCGGCCGCTGCGTGTTCCAACGGGTAAATGACCTGGGTGCCGTTGACGCGGGCAAACGACGGCATCCGATGCGCGCTTCGACCTTTCGCTCCGATGATGTCTTCGACGCGAATGCCGCGCGCCAGAAGCGCATCCGCAATCAGCGATCGATGGCAGCGCCAAGGTACCGCCTCGGCGCACATCAGCGCGCAACACTGTCTGCGTGCCAGTTCTGCAACCCAGTCAACATTTTCATTGAACTCCGACGATTGCATGTAATCGGCGTAGCCGCGGAACGAGAGGTTGCGCCACCCGGTATTTTTAGAGTCGGGGCGGGCTCGACGCAGACCGCCAAGACCCGCGAGATGTGTATACGCAATCGCGACGCCTTCCAAGCTTCCAGCCAGTGCGTCCTTGTTGAATTGAGGGTTGTGTCGCGAACGCGGAACGGTTCGAACATCCAGCACATGGATCACTGCGTTGCTCTTCAGCAGATCAATAAACGCCTCGATCGGCCGATTTGAATGACCCACGGTGCAGATCAGCGGTCTGTCGCCAGCTGAGGCGTCACGCGGATGCTTTGATGAAGCGGTAGAGAAGACCATGCGATGTTTGCTACGGCAACTTTCTGCTGATACCCCTGCACTGTAGGTGCAAAAGTCCTAACGGCTCGGCGTCTCCCGCAGGGAAACAGCATTGTTCCGAAGCACGTCTTCTATTAAGCGTTGGTCTCCCCCATCATCAAGGCATCGCTGTTGATGAGGCGAGGAGACGAAATGCATGAATTGCGAGCTATTAACGATGTGCAGCTGCACGCGTGGGTCGACCGTTTGCGATCGTACGAGCTGGATTTCGAGCATCGGATTGCTAGTCGCCTGGCAGCAGTGCGAGATCCGAGCAACCCGCATGCCGATGCGCCTTACCGCCGGATGTCCTACACGCTCGATCGTCTTCGTGCGCAACGAGCAAAGGCGCAGCGCGAACTATTGCGGCGAAATGGACCGACGCGATTTGCACAAGCGAATTCGTTGAGGATGCCGCATGACAAACAGTCCGGACTGGATCGAGCGCGCCCTTGACACCGTTTTGACGGTGACGCTTGTACTCCCGGTAGCGACTCACTTCCGCCGCAGTTCCCCGCGAAGTTCAGTCGCTCCGGGTGACGCGGTTGTCCTGCCGGCGTTGGCCCGGCCAGAAAACTAATCGCCCGTAGCAGGGCTTTGTAAACGATTCGCAATTTAGCGGAGGCAAAGATGTCGTCCACACCTGACGTACTGATGAGTTCCCACGATGTCCGGGTATTGAACGGACTGCTTTTCGATCCGGCTCACGCGGCGCAGAACGATGAATCAGCAGCTGATCTGTGGGGCAAGATCCTCGATGCACGCGTCGTGCGGCCGCATGCAGTGCCAGCCGACAGGGTACGGCTGCACTCGACGGTTACGTATGAGGAATTGCCTGCACGTACGCGCCGCACGGTCACGCTGGTAACCCCTCGCGATGCAAATGCAGGCCAAGGACGTATTTCTGTCCTGTCGCCGATCGGCCGCGCGCTGTTAGGACATGCAAGAGGTCGCGTCGTCAGTGTGGCGCTTCCGATCGGTCGCCATCTATCGGTGCGCGTGCTTGAGGTTTCAGTGCCAGCGCCGGAAGAGGTCGAAGAGTCGGTTTCCGCTTAACCGCTACGACGCTCGGGAGCCAAGAATGTATGAAGACTATCCGTTGCAGCAATCAGTTCGCCACCGCGCGGACGTATCGCAGCCAGCTTTCGTTCATCGCGCCAAATTGTTGCTCAAGCGGGCCGACGATTGCCTGGTCAAACCATCCAGGCATGGTGTGGCTCTGCTTGCGCGCCACGAGGAAGCGCTGCATGGCGCAACTTCGGCACTGCGCCATGTGTATGGCGTGGCTCTCGAGGTCGGTCCACCGCATGTGCGATTGCGAGGAATGCCGCCGCACGAGCCGATCATGGACATTCGAGTGAACGTGCCCGTTTCGCGCGAAGACGCGGTGAAGCGCGTGTTGCGGCGTCGCTCGGTCGCGTTGTTCAATGAAAGCCACGGCGGCACGCGCTGTTTGCTTGAAGGCGAAGCTCCGTTGGCGCGTTTGTTGGGATTGGGCGGTGACTTGAAGCACGTGACGCTGGGGTCTTCGCTGCTATGGACGAGCCTCGCGCGGTACGAACCGTGCTCATTGGAGCCAGAGCCGCTCGCTGCCTGAATCGGGCCGGCTAACCATGCATCGTTCGAGTATTCGTACACTGTGCAGTGTGGCGCTGATATCGAGTTATCCAGAGCACACTGATGCAGGATTTGAACGACATGGTGACGTTTGCACGGGTCGTGCAGGCGCAAAGCTTTTCCGAGGCGGCAAGACGTATGGGGGCGTCGAAGTCGCGCGTAAGCAAGGCGGTCGCCAAGCTCGAACGGTCGCTCGGCGCGCGGCTGCTTAATCGAAGTACGCGTGGTCTTAGCCTGACCGAAGTCGGGGCAGCTTTCTATCAGCACTGCATTCGGATCATCGAGGAAGCGGAGCAGGCAACGCAGCTCGTAAGCCATCTGCAGTCCGGGCCACGCGGTGTGCTACGGGTTACGAGCTCTGTCGCCTTTGGCACGCTGCACATTGCTCCGGGGCTGCCCGAGTTTCTCGCGCGCTATCCGGACGTCAGCGTCGATATGTCGATTACCGATCGCGTGGTTGATCTGGTCGAGGAGGGCTATGACCTGGCGATTCGTATCGTGCGCGAACCGCCGTTGAATTTTGTCGCACGTGAGCTGGCGCCGGTGCGGAGGGTCGTATGCGCAACGCCCGAGTACTTCAAGCGGCATGGAGTACCGAGAACACCGCAAGATCTGCGGCAGCACAACTGTCTGCACTACACACATTTCAGCGCGCAGGGCGAGTGGCACTTTGCGGGTCCGGATGGCGACATCTCGGTGCCACTTTCCGGAAATCTGCGCATCAATGACGACGAGGCGCTATCTCAAGCGGTGCTCGGCGGGCTCGGCGTTGCGCTGTTGCCCACCTTCATCATCGGTCGTCAGATGCAGTCCGGAAAGTTGCAAACGGTGTTGTCCGACTATGTGCCGCTCGAACGCCGCATTTACGCCATTTACCTGCAGAGCATCCATCTGCCGGCCAAAGTGCGGGCATTCGTTGATTTCCTTCGCACGCGATTCGGTCCGCAACCTTATTGGGATGTTGAGGACAACACGCGATCAGCCGCGCGCGCAAGCCGTGAGCTGGTGCTCTGATTTTCTGCTTGCTGACGATCTGAGGCGCCCCGGCGCTCTGGGACAGCCATAACGTCGCACGGAACGTGGCGCAGCAACTCCTCAGCGCGGCTTCCGACAAACGCGCGGGCGACGGCCCCGCGGCGCGGAGCACCAAGCATCACCACATCTGCGGCCGTGACACGACAGTAGTCCGCCAACAAAGGACCTGGACTTCCATGTTCGATCACGATTGCAAGCCGGTGGCGTACGTCATCGGGTAACGGTGTCCGCGCAAGAAACCGATCGCATTCGTCACGGGCAATCTCTGCCCACGCATCGTTCGCACGCTCCGATTCACTGAACGAAGCGTAAGGAGCGTGAAAAGCATGGAATAGCGCGAGATTGCAACCGTCGAATAACGTCACGGCCGTTTGAAGAGCATCGCGTGAAGCGTCGGAAAAATCGGTTGCAACGACAACATTGGCATAAGCGCCACGCACGCGCTTCTTGACGACCAGCAGTGGAGCGGACGCATCGCGCACGATCGCATCGAGTGTTGAGCCGGAAAGCGCTCGCGCCGG
The DNA here is from genome assembly GCA_035274065.1 of Burkholderiaceae bacterium. Taxonomy (GTDB): domain Bacteria; phylum Pseudomonadota; class Gammaproteobacteria; order Burkholderiales; family Burkholderiaceae_F; genus JACCZX01. The sequence continues at coordinate 9,224 of DATEOP010000282.1, read as the reverse complement.
CAATTCATTGCGACCCATGCCCGCGATGACCAGGTCCGCTTTCGTCGCCTCGGCCGCTCGCAGGATGACCTCAGCGGGATCACCTTCTTCGATCAGCACGCTTGCAGCAAGCCCGTCTTTCTTAAGGTCCGCTCGCAGCTCCCATTCAACCGCTTGCGCGCGGTTCTCGAGGCGACGCCAGGAGGGAGAACTTTGCACACTTTGCGACACCACGGAATGGGCAACCGGCTCGAGTGCATGAACCGCGACAAGCCGCGCGTTCCAGTGCTGTGCGAGAACGATGGCACGATCAACAGCTCGATCGGAGTGGGCGCTCAGATCGGTTGCAACAAGGATCTCGCGCGGGGTGCTGCGCTGCTCGTTCGGTTCGCTCATGGCGGCCTCTCAGTCAGCACAAAAGGTTAGGTTGAATGCCACGCAGTAGCTCACCGCGATAGTGGTGACGGAACGTTGAAGCAGAAGCCCACTATCGGAACAAGACTGTTTCCAGCCGGGCCTAGAACCAGACATGCGAATTGCATTATTCGCTCGCGCTGCGCTTGTCCTTCGACGAATCACGATGTACGGCCGCTCGTACCAGCAGCATAAACGTGACGGGTGTCGTCACGATCATGAACGCGCCGATCAATAATTCGTGCATCACCGGGCGCGACTCGAGCGCTGAAAAGAAAATCATCGATGCAGTCAGCACGAATGCAGTACCCAGGGTGGTACCTAGCGTCGGTGCATGGACGCGCTCGAAAAAACTCCTTAACCGCAACAGACCAAGCGAGCCGATCAACGCGAGCGCAGCACCTGCGACGGTCAGCACCGCCGTCAGCAATGCAGCCCAGGCGGGAAGCTCGGCGGCGTGACTCATTCGATCACCTCCCCGCGCAGCAGGAACTTGGCAAGCGCCGCAGTCGAGACAAAACCGAGCGCTGCGATGACAAGTGCGGCTTCGAAATACAGCGTGCTTCCGGTTCGGATGCCGAAGGTGAGAATCAAAAGCATGGCGTTGACATAGAGCGTATCCATCGCCAACACCCGATCCTGCGCGCCCGGCCCGCGCAGCAGACGAATCACGGCACAGACCATCGCAATCAGGAGCGCAATCTGCGCGACCAGGATTGAGCCTTCGAGCCAAGCAAGGGTCATTGGAAAATCTCCAGTAAACGTCGCTCGTAGCGCTCCTTTACCGTGCTGCGCCAAACATCTTCATCAATGAGGTCCAGCACGTGAATCGTTACCGTACCGCTGCCCGAATCGAACCGCGCCCAAGCCGTGCCTGGCGTTGCGGTGATGATGCAGGCAAGTGCCGCCAGTCCGGCGGGGCTTCGTAGCTCAAGCGGGATCGTCACGAACCCGGCCGTACGAGCGCGGCCTGGGAACAGTACGATGCGCGTCACTGCAATGTTCGATCGCACGACATCAACGAGCACCAGTGCAATCAGCTCGCAAGCGGCCCACGGAGATCGCAGCTCTTGCGGCACTTGCAGCACCGACAAAGCGAGACCAGCTCCGATGGCGAGCAGCGCACCCAGCACCACGTCGCCGGCGGCCACCGACTCATTCAATAGCAACCACATTGCTAGAAGCACCGCGGAGAGCAGCGGAAATGGCAGCCAGCGCTTCATCGACCTGGGGGCACCAAAGGAAGCACCTGGTCAACGTAGACGCGCGGGGCGTGCAACGAAGCCGCGGTGTCTGTCAGGTAACGCATGGCCGGACCCGCCTGAAACGTAAGCAGCGCGCACAAGGCAAGCAACAACAAAATGGGCGTCGCTTCGATCACGCTCACGCGTGGCAGGCTGCTGCGCTGAGAGGCCCAGAAGATTCGAATGCCGGTGCGTGACATCGCAATAATGGCTGCGAGCCCCGACATTGTGAGTAACACGAGCATGACCCATGCGACAACTGTCATTGACTCCACGCCTAGGAATGCCGAAAGCAGTGCGAATTTTCCGATGAACCCAGGCATCGGCGGCAACCCCGCAAGCAACAGCGCACAGCAAGCGAAGCTCAAGCCGAGGAACGCCATCGTGGCGGGAATGGCGAAGCCGATTTCATCGCTGCGGTCCACGTGATCGTCATCTTCCATGTCCCCAAATTCTTCGGCGGTCACTGCCAGCACATCGGCGCCGGGCTCGCGGCCGCGCTCAATCAGCTCGATCAGCAAATAGAACGCGCTCACTCCTAGAGTGGAGACAATCAGGTAATAGAGCGCAGCGGCAGTGACCGCTGCTTGGCCTACACCCACAGCGGCCAACAGCGTCCCGGACGAGACAAGCAGACTGAAGCCCACCAGCCGCGGCAGTTCCTGCGATGCAAGCACGCCGATCATTCCAAAAACCAGGGTCATCATGCCGCCGAGCACCAGCCATTGCTCTCCGAATCCAGCCGATGCTCCCGAGCCTGTACCGAAGAACAGCAGCCAAAGACGCAGAATTGCGTAGACGCCGACTTTGCTCAGAATCGCAAACAATGCTGCCGCGGGAGCGCTGGATGCCGCATAGGTGGATGGCAACCAGAAGCACAGCGGCCACATCCCCGCCTTGATCAGAAACGCGACGCCGAGAATGGAAGCGCCCGATTCGAGCAACACGCGGTCACCCTCTGCCACCGCTGGAATGCGCACCGCAAGGTCCGCCATGTTCAGCGTGCCGGTCACTGCATAAATCAATGAAGCACCGATCAGAAACAGCAGCGAAGCGGTGACGTTGATCGTGATGTAGTGCAGAGATGCCTTTACGCGCACTGCGCCCGATCCATGCAATGCCAACGCATAGGACGCAGCGAGCAGCAGCTCAAAGAACACGAAGAGATTGAACAGGTCCCCGGTGAGGAAGGCCCCATTTAGGCCCATCAACAAGAACTGCACCAATGCGTGAAAGCGCGGTCCTGTGCGATGCCAGCGCGCGAGTGAAAATAGCAGTGCAGCGAGCGCGAGAACACTGGCCAGCAGCACCATCACGGCAGACAGACGATCGGCCACGAGCACGATTCCGAACGGCGCTGGCCAGTTACCGAGGGCGTAGACCTGTGCGGGCACCCCGTCGATGTGCTGTTGCAAGATAAACGCCGTAGCGAGCAGCACGAGCGCCGAAATGACACTGATCATTGCCTTCAGCGTGTGCCTGCGCTCGTCCAACAGCACCAGCAGTGCACCGGTGGCGAGTGGCAGTATCACCGGTGCGATGATGAGATGTTGCTGCCAGGTACTCACTCGTCAGCCTCCCGCCCGTCGACGTGATCGGTCCCGGTGAACCCGCGTGCCGCCAACAGCACCACGAGCAGCAGCGCGGTCATCGCAAAGCTGATGACAATGGCAGTCAATACCAGCGCTTGCGGCAGCGGGTCATCGAAGGCGGACGGGTCTGCCGCTGCGGCTGCCATAACGATCGGCGCCGCATCGAGCCGCAACCGCCCCATGGCTACGATGAAGAGGTTGACCGCATAGGACAACAGCGAAAGGCCAATCATCACCTGGAACGTGCGCGGTCTTAATAGCAGCCACACACCACAGCTGGTCAGTACCCCAATTGCCAATGCGACGATCAACTCGTTCATGTTCGCAGTGGCCTGCGCTGGCTGCGCGTCGACTGGTGTGCGAGCGAAATGAGTAGCAGAGCCGTCGCTCCGACCACCAGCGAGAAGACGCCGAGGTCGAACGCAAAGGCGGTCGGCAGATGAAGTTCGCCGATCAGCGGCAGACTGAAGTGCGCCGTATGCGACGTAAGGAACGGGTAGCCGAAAGCCCACGAGCCGAGTCCGGTCACGCACGCGAGCAGTAATCCGATGCCCACCAGGCGCATCGGCTGAATATCGAGCCGCTGTTCCAACCAGTGAGTACCACCCGCCAGGTATTGCAGGATGATGGCGACTGTCATCGTCAGCCCGGCCACGAAACCGCCGCCGGGCAGGTTGTGGCCGCGCATTAGCAGATACACCGCCAGAATCGTGATCGCCGGAAACATCAGCCGCATCAGCACGGCAGGGACAAGCAGATCATCGGCGAGCGTCACTGAACTCTGTCGGTTCTGTTGCGGTGTTGCGCCAATCGTCTCCCGCGCAGGGCGAAACCGCCGTAACAGCGCGTAAATCGCAAGACCCACGACGCCCAGCACCGTGATCTCGACCAGCGTATCGAAACCGCGGAAGTCGACAAGAATCACATTGACAACGTTCGTTCCGCCACCTTTCGGATAGGCATGTGTGACGTAGTAGCGCGAGATCGTTTCGGGAAGCGGTCGTGTCATCACCGCGTAAGCCAGTGTTCCCAACCCCGCCCCAGCAGCGAGTGCCAGCACAAGATCGCGCGCTCGCCGCGGCAGCGCGGCGCGCGCGCCTGCGATAGTCCATGCAAACGGAATGCGCTTTGGTAACCAGCGTAGACCGAGCAGCAAAAGCACGGTCGTCACGATCTCCACCAGTAGCTGCGTGAGCGCCAGATCGGGGGCAGATAGCCAGACAAACGTAATGCAGGTCGCGATTCCTGCACCGCCTGCCAGAATCAGCGCTGCGAGCCGGTGAAATTTGGCTTGCCACGCCGCCCCGATTGCGCACGCTGCGCCGATGATCCATACGGTCGCTAACGTGTAATCAAGCGTTGCGGTGTTGACGTAGCCGGGTCCTACTCCCCGCACGTACATCGGCCAGAGAGGCGCAACGATCGCAACAATCACAAGCCATCGCAACTGCGGCTGCAACCGACGTGTGCTCAACGCTGACTCGAGCAATCGCGCTCTGCGCCAAAGTGTGCTGAGGGTGCGATCGAAAATGCGTTCGCCGTCAATGCGGACAAATGGTGTGCCATCGTTTCCACGTGCCAGATAGTTTTTCAGCAGCAAGTAAAGCGCGACGCCGCCCGCCAGCGCGAACACGCTCATCAGCAACGGTAAATTGAAGCCGTGCCATAGAGAGAGGCTGTACTTCGGGGTGCTGGGCCCAAGCACCGAGCGGACCGCGACCTCCAGAAAGGGACCGATCGTGATACCGGGCAAGATGCCGACCACTACGCACGCGATGACCAGAAATTCGATCGGAAAACGCATCCAGCGCGGCGGTTCGTGCGGCGTGCGCTGCAAGTTGTCCGGCGCCGGTCCAAAGAAAACGCCGTGAATGAACCGCACCGAATAAGCGACGCTGAACATGCCGGCAATGGTGGCCATGTAAGGCAGCATGCGATCGAGCACCGGCAGCGGCCCCTCTACATAGAGTGATTCGGCAAAAAACATCTCCTTCGACAGAAACCCGTTGAGCAGCGGCACGCCAGCCATCGCTGCGGCGGCCACCATCGCTGCCGTCGCCGTGATCGGCATGAACCGATACAGGCCATTCAGGCGCCGAATGTCACGCGTTCCTGTTTCGTGATCTATGACCCCAGCTGCCATGAAGAGACAAGCCTTGAATGTCGCGTGGTTCATCGTGTGGAAGATCGCCGCGACAGCAGCCAATGGACTATTGAGTCCAAGAAGAAGCGTGATCAGGCCAAGGTGACTGATCGTCGAATACGCGAGCAGGCCCTTCAGATCGTTCTGAAAGATAGCCGTGTACGCACCTAATACGAACGTGATCAATCCGGCGATGCCGACGATCCAGATCCAGGCATCGGTGCCTGCCAACACCGGCCACAGGCGAGCCATCAGAAACACACCCAGCTTCACCATCGCGGCCGAGTGCAGATACGCCGATACGGGAGTCGGCGCGGCCATTGCGTGCGGCAGCCAAAAATGAAACGGAAACTGCGCGCTTTTGGTGAGCGCGCCCAGCAGGATCAGGACCAGCGTCGGAACGTACAGAGGATGCGCACGAATCTGATCGCCTGCGGCCAGCACCGCATCAAGGTCGTAGCTGCCGACAATGCGCCCGAGCAGCAGCACACCGGCGAACAAGCATAGGCCGCCGCTCGACGTGACGATAAGCGCCATGCGCGCGCCGTCTCGCGCGGCGTCGTTGTGATGCCAGTAGCCGATCAACAGAAAGGAGAAAAGGCTGGTCAGCTCCCAGAAGAAGACGAGCTGGATCGTGTTACCGGAGAGCACGACGCCGAGCATCGCGCCCATGAATGCAAGAAAAAATGAAAAGAAGCGCGGCACCGGATCGCGAGGTGACATGTAATAGCGCGCGTACAGCACCACCAGGAAGCCAATACCCGTGACGAGCACTGAGAACATCCATGAGAAGCCGTCCAGGCGCAGAATGAAATTCATGCCCAGTGCTGGCAGCCATTCGAGCTCAATCCGAACAATCTCAGCGCGCGCCACGTCCGGATAGAACTGCGCAACGATCAGCAAAGCAGCCAACGCGATCGCGCCGGCAAGCCACGCCTCCGCATTGCGGGCGTTTACAGGAAGAAAGACTGCGACAATGCTGCCCACGAACGGCAGCACGAGCAGCGCGAGCAGCAGTACGCCGTTGGACATGGTGACTGTCGTGTTGAGGCGGAGCTTACTAGCGGATTAAGCAGCCTCCGTTAGTCGTTACGCAAGCTGTTCGCAAACGGCGTCATCTAAGCGATGCGCCACTCGAAGCCAAGCGCTTAATTCAGTCGAGGCGGCGCAGGTTGCGACGATGTTTCCGCTCGCGAGGATCAAAATCCGTTACCGCCTGAGGGTCGGCACTGACGCCGTCGTGACTGCGAGCGCAATTCTGAAAATCGTTTAGATCTCAGCGATCCTCGGCACGCTACGCCAGCCGTCCCTTTACGACGAGCCATGCCACCAGGCCGACGCTCATCATCGCCAACGATGCGAGCGCCAGGGCTTGCGCCGAATGCATCACCAGCGGCGCAATCGCACCTGCGACGATGCCGTTTGCGCCCGCACCGATAAACGCCTGCAACGATGAGGCCATGCCGCGCCGATCGGGCGCAAGATCAAGCACCATCAGCGTCACCACCGGCACCATTAAAGCCCAGCCGAACGCAAACACGGCAATGGGAAACAGCGCCCACCACGCTTCAGCAGTGAACAGCAGATTGAGGGTGACGTTCAGCAGCGACACCGCAATCATGATGATGAAGCCGTAGCGGATCTGCTGCTTTTGCGCGACGCGTCCGGCGAGCCGACCGGAAAGCCACGCGCCGCCCATGATGCCGCTAATCGTCAGACAGAAAAACCAGAAGAACTCGCCGGGACCGAGACGCAGCAGGTCGCCGAGGAACACCGGCGCCGACAGCACATACAGGAACATGCCATTGAACGGAACGCCGCTCGCGAGCGCGAGCATCAGAAAGCGCGGGCTTGATCCCAACATCCAATAACCGCGCAGCAGATTGCGCACGTTGAATGGCTGCACGTGCGTCGAATGCAGTGTCTCGGGCAGCAAGCGCCAGTTCGCGATCCACAAAATCAGTCCAATGGCGAATAGAAACCAGAAGATCGAATGCCAATTGGCGTGAATGAAAAGAAACCCGCCAATCATCGGCGCCACCGCAGGCGCGACGCCAAAGTAAATCGTCACCTGTGACATCACGCGCTGAGCGTCGGCCGGTGGAAACATGTCTCGGATCACGGCGCGCGACACGACAACGCCGGCGCCTGCCGACATGCCTTGCAGCGCACGAAAGAAGACCAGCGCACCGATATGTTGAGACAGTGCGCACCCAGCCGACGCCAACGTAAACACCATTAGTCCCCACAGCACGACGGGTCGCCGGCCGAAGCTGTCGGAAAGTGCGCCATGAAACAGGTTCATGATCGCGAAGCCGAATAGATACGCCGACAGCGTCTGCTGCATTTGCACCGGCGTTGCACCCAACGACTGCGCGATGCCGGTAAACGCTGGCAAATACGTGTCGATCGAAAACGGGCCGAGCATGCCTAGACACGCCAGCAGCACCGAGAGCGTCCAGCGTGGGGCACGCCATAACGTCTGCGCGTCGGGATTCACGCGGCAAAGCCTTGTTGTTTACCTAAGGTCACGCGCGGTGGCGACGTCGGCGTCACCGCGAGCGCGATCTGAAGATCGTGACTAGGAATTACCGGGCGGCTGATGCGCAATGTGAAGAAACGGCACCGACCGCCTCGCCGTCTTTCGTTTCTTCCAACTCGGCCGCCGCTTCTTTCAGAATGCTTTCGAGGTGCTCGAGCCCCATCGGTTTGACCAGATGGTGCCGATACCCAGCGGCTTTGCTGCGATTACGGTCGGACGCCATGCCAAAGCCGCTCATAGCAATCGCAAAAATCGGACGTGGCAGGTGAAGCCGGGCCAATAATTCCCAGCCGTCGCCATCGGGAAGGCCGATATCCGAAATCAGGACGTCGCAGTTGGCAACGGGCACTTCGCGTAGCGCGCGGGTCATCGTCTCGGCCACGACAACTTGATGGCCAAGCTCCTCGAGCATGAAAGTCAGAAACTCACGCGTATCTGCGTGATTTTCGACCACGAACACGCGCAACCGGTGGGGAGCGCGCGGCTTGGTTTGATTGCTGGTATTGCTCACTTGTACAAGGGCCATGTAATTAAGCCAGATAAGAGGCACTCACCTAAACCAGAGGCAGCTCCACCGTAAATGTGGATCCTTGTCCGCGACCGCCGCTCTCGGCAGTAATCGTGCCTCCGTGTGCCTCGACTGTTGCCTTGGAGATAGCAAGTCCGAGGCCCAGCCCCCCGTACTCCCGGGTGACCCACTCGCCGCCCTGGCTAAACGCATCAAAAACCGTCGGCAGCACGTCGTGCTCAATGCCAACGCCGTTGTCAGCGACAACGATCGTAATTCGCTCGATATCACTGTGCGTCGATATCGAAATCTCACCGGCCCTGCGTGTAAATTTGGATGCATTCTTCAACAGGTTCCACACCACCTGCTGAATGCGGTTGAAGTCCGCATGTGTTTTATGCTCAGCCGCAGCGAGGTTGACCGTCAACGTCTGGTTGCGGCTGCGAAGGTCCGACTCACAAATTTCGATCGCGCCCTGGATTGCTGCGTGCACATCCATCGGCTCCGCAGTGATTTCGAGATGACCGCGCGAAATGCGAGTCAAGTCCAGCAGATCATCGATCAGATGCGATTCGATCTTGATGTTGCGGCGGATCATTTCCAGCGCGTCATGGGCCGCGCCCGGCAGATCAGGGCGGCGCGAGAGGGTTTGTACCGCCATCACCACTGGCGTCAACGGCGTGCGCAGCTCGTGTGACAGCACCGCCAGGAAGCGGTCTTTGGCACGGCTTGCCGCTTCGAGTTCGTCGCGTGCAATCTTGTTATACGAAAGTGCGAGTTCGAGCTCCTGCCTGCTCTTGGC
>DATEOP010000281.1:0-5029 GCA_035274065.1 Burkholderiaceae bacterium | reverse complement strand
AGCCCGGCCGCTGCTCCAGGACGTTCTGTGCAAACAGCATCATCTGGCGATCGGGATAAATGATCTGGCCGTCCTTCGTCACAACGCCCAGCCGATCTCCATCTCCGTCGAACGCCAAGCCGATTTCCGCATCGGACTCGCGCAGGCAGCGAATCAAATCCTGCAGGTTTTCAGGATGTGACGGATCGGGATGATGATTCGGAAACGTGCCGTCGACGTCGCAGAACAGCTCGGTGACGTCACAGCCCAGGCGACGATAAAGCTCGGGGGCAACTGCACCAGCAACACCGTTACCGCAGTCGATCGCGATTTTCATCGGGCGAGCGAGCTTGACGTCGGTAGTGATCGCATTCAGATATGCCGGAATCACGTCCGTGCTACTGCTTCGTCCGCGGCGCGACGCCGACACGATGTGCCCTTGTTCAAGGCGCTGCCGCAATGCCTGGATGCCATCGCCATACAGCGTCGCACCGGCCATCATCATTTTCAGCCCGTTGTATTCGGGCGGGTTGTGGCTGCCGGTGATCGACACGCCGGAGCCGGTTTTCAGATGATGTGTGGCGAAGTACAGCACCGGGGTTGGTACCATGCCAATATCGATAACGTCGACGCCAGTGCCGGTGATGCCATCAACCAAAGCATCGCGCAGCATCGGACCGGAAAGCCTGCCGTCGCGGCCGACCGCGAGCGAAGGTACTGCGCTTTCAGTCGCCAGCGAGCCGAGCGCTGACCCGATGGCCTCAACGGCCGAGCGTGTCAGCGTGCGATCAACGATGCCGCGAATGTCGTAGGCCTTGAAGATCGACGAATTCAGAAGCTCGCGTTCAATAGAAGGCATGTTCAACCAGGATTCTAGCGGGCGTGTGCGCTGTTAAGCTGCGCATCGGTCCCACGTACGAGATCGTGAATCTATGCAGTTGCTACCGATCATCCTGTCCGGCGGCTCAGGTACCCGCCTCTGGCCGGTCTCGCGCGAAGCGATGCCAAAGCCTTTTATGAAGCTCGCCGGCGGCAAAAGCCTGCTGCAACTAACGTGGGAGCGTGCATGGGCGCTCCCTGGAGTTTCCCACGCTGCGGTAGTCACCAACTTGGCTTACTCGTACAAGACAGCCGAAGAATTGATGGGTGAGACAGGTGCCAAGCAAATTTCGCTTCTGCTCGAGCCCGTGGGTCGTAACACTGCGCCCGCCGTCGCCTTGGCGGCACTGTGGGCGCAAGAGAAATTCGGAGCCGATGTCGTTCTAGTTGTGCTTGCGGCCGATCACTTGATCGACCAGCAGACAGGATTCAATGAAGCTGTAGCCGATGCGGCCGCGTTGGCTAAGCGAGACGGTCGACTGGTTCTATTTGGAATAGAACCGTCCGGACCGGATACCGGATACGGATACATCGAGTGGGGCGAACAGCTCCACGGTTCACGAGCACATGAGGTCGTACGGTTTGTCGAAAAGCCTTCAATTGAGGTTGCAAAGCAGTACTTGAAGGCCGGCAATTTTGTGTGGAACAGCGGGATGTTCTGCTTCACTGCGACCGCGATTCTGGGCGCTCTGAAACAGCATGCACCCGAGGTTTTGCAGGCAGCGCAAAACGTCGCACATAACAGTGCGATGGGCTCGACCGGTCAAGTGGTATTTGACGCCGCGTCTTTCAATGCGCTGCCCAACGTCTCAATCGACTATGCCGTGATGGAAAAGATTGCCAACGTCGCCGTTATCCCATGCGCCTTCGGCTGGAGCGATATTGGTAGTTGGAAAGCGGTCGCGGAAACACGCAAAACCGACGCTGACGGCAACAGTACCGAGGGAGACGCGATCCTTGTCAATGCCAAGGGGACGTATGTACGTTCCGACAACCGCCTCGTAGCAGCAGTCGGCGTTGAAGATTTGGTCGTGATCGATACGCCGGACGCTGTGTTGGTTGCACACAAGGACTCCAGCCAGCAGGTGAAAGATATCGTGGCCAAGTTAAAAAAAGATGGCCATGTGACCGCACGGGAGCATCTAACCGTGCATCGGCCTTGGGGGACATATACCGTATTGCATGAGACGGCACGGTTCAAAGTCAAACGGATCGAAGTGAATCCGGGGAAAAAACTATCGCTGCAGTTGCATCATCGACGATCCGAGCACTGGGTGGTGGTCCAAGGCAATGCACGTGTAACCGTTGCCGAGCGGCTCGTCGATTTGGGGCCTAATGAATCAATTTATGTTCCGATAGATACAAAGCATCGCATCGAGAACGCGACCGCTCACATGTTGACCTTGGTCGAGGTGTCGTGCGGAGACTATCTAGGTGAGGACGACATCGTTCGCTTTTCCGACGATTTCGGACGCGCCTAGGTCGCCGTCCCGAGCGATGCGGTCGCGAAGTAATTCCACCGAGTTAGTAATTTTCGGTGCCGGCGGCCACGCCAAGGTTATCGTCGACACCTGTCGGGCAAGCGGTGTGTGGAATCCCCTAGCCTGCCTCGGCGAATCGCGATGGAGCGACGTTGGTGGTGTCCCGGTCGAGAGTCAGAGCAGTGCGTCGGGCTGGCTTGAACGCGGTGTCTCTTGCGCCGTCATCGCAATCGGTAACAACCAGATACGACAACGAGTGGGCGAAGAAGCGCTCCGAGCCGGATTTCAGCTCATTACCGTCGTAAGCCCATTCGCCTGCGTCTCGCAAACCGCCGTCTTGGAACCAGGCACTGTGGTGTTGGCCGGTGCCGTCATTCAGGTTGACGCGATTGTTGGGGCAATGAGTATCGTCAACACAGGTGCATCTGTTGATCATGAATGTCGATTAGGTCGTGCGGTGCATGTGGCACCACATGCGACACTGTGCGGAAATGTGACCATAGGAGATCGCGTATGGATAGGCGCCGGGTCTACCGTCATCGAAGGAATACAGATTGCTGACGACGTCTTCGTAGCTGCAGGAGCCGCGATCGTTAGTAACGTGTCAGCGTCGGGTGCACGCGTAGGGGGCGTGCCGGCAAAGCAGCTAAGCGTTTAGATGGCAGACATTGATTCATCCCGCACGCGCGGGCTTTCAGCGGCATGGCGAGACGTGACTGAAGCGATCGCTGCCTTTCGCATCTGGCTGCTGCTCGCGCACACAGACGTCAAGCAGCGTTATCGCCGTTCGGTGCTAGGGCCATTCTGGATCACGTTGAGTGCAGTGGTTTCGATTATCGCGCTGGCGCTCGTCTATACACAGATCTTTAACGTCCCAACTTCCGAGTACCTGGTCTTTTTGACTACAGGGTTTATCGCTTGGCTTTACATCAGCTCGCTCGTCATGGAGTCATGCACTGTATTCATTGCCGCAGAGGGCATCATTCGTCAGGTCAATCTTCCTTTGGGAATACATGTTTTTCGAATGCTCTGGCGGAACCTCATCACGTTAGGGCACAACTTGGTCATTGTTGTTCTTGTACTTCTTTACATGGATGTTGGCCTCTCCCTCGCAACGTTGCTGTTCATTCCGGCTGTAATCCTGACGGGGATCGGAGCAATCGCGCTGGGTTATTTGCTGGGGGGACTCTGCACGAGGTACCGCGACATTCCACCCATCATTGGTAGCCTCGTCCAGGTCATGTTTTATGTGACGCCGGTGATCTGGCCTCCCCGCTTACTTGTAGGAAACGAACACCTGCTTACGTACAACCCGTTTTATTATTTTGTCGAACTGCTGCGCACGCCATTATTGGGCGAAGTACCTTCTCTTCGCGTGTGGTTCGTCTCGGTACTTTTGGTGCTGGCTTTTTCCGTCGCAGCGATGGCGTTCATGGGCCGTTATCGCTGGCGGGTTGCTTACTGGATTTGACAATCCATGGGTCACATTTTGGCGCGCAACATTTGCGTCGACTTCCCTATCTTCACCAATAGCAGTCGCTCGATGAAGAACATCGTGCTTCGCGCAGGCACTGGTGGACGGATTGCACGAGAGTCAGCGCACTCGAGCTATGTTCGCTCGCTTGATCATCTGAATTTCGAGATTCATGCGGGCGAGCGAATCGGTTTAATGGGGCACAACGGCTCCGGCAAAACCACCCTGTTGCGCACATTGTGCGGCGTGTATGCGCCAACTGCCGGCCGGTTATCGGTAACCGGCCGCGTCGTTTCCTTGCTCGACATCAACCTCGGGATGGATCCCGATGGGACTGGTTATGAAAACATCATGATGCGCGGCATCGTGATGGGATTAACACCTCGCCAGATTGCTGCGCGTATTGACGATATCGCCGCCTTCACCGATCTGGGCGAGTATCTTTCCATGCCGATCCGAACGTATTCGAGTGGAATGCAGATGCGGCTTGGGTTTGCCGTGTCCACGAGCGTGGATGCCGACGTGCTGCTGATGGATGAGTGGCTGTCGGTCGGTGACGCGGAGTTTCAAGAGAAAGCGGCGCAGCGCCTCTCGGCCCTGGTCGACCGCACGCCGATCCTTGTGATTGCAACGCATTCAGCCAAGCTCGTAAGCAAGACGTGCACACGCGTCATTTGCCTCGAGCACGGAAAGATTAAATCTGACACCGTGGATGTACCCCAAGAGCTTGTCACAGAGTAAGTCCATCACCTTGATGAGAACGTTACCTATGCAACCGATACGCGAAACTCTCCGTCGCTACACGTACGATGCACGGTCTGCCGCATCGCAAAAGTCTAATGACGACTACGCGCCAAGCCTGCAGGCGAGTCCGTCCGCGATGGCGAGCTTCAAATCCAGCTTACGGCGAATTCCGATCCTGGCGCCCGCCATCATTGGAGCTTATCGATTGATAAAGATACCGAGCCGCATCGCGCTATTGCTCCTTCGTGTCGAAAACGTCGTCGAACTGCTGACTTCCGTCTCGATGCAACACAAGCTCATAGCGTCCCGCGTCGAAGCACTCGAGAGCATCGTTGCAGAGGCCAGTAGAGACATTCAGGTGCTAAGAGCACGTTCCGATCGCACAGATGCCCATCAGGGGCAGATATTTAAAACGCGGTCAGACTCGTGTCTAACTTCTGATGACGCTCCATAAACGACGCGAGCATTGGGC
>DATEOP010000280.1:0-38145 GCA_035274065.1 Burkholderiaceae bacterium | reverse complement strand
GGCGGCTTGACGATCAGCGGCAAGCGCAGCTCGTCGGCCACTTCGTTCAAATGCGCGCGCTCACCGGACGCAATCAGGCGATAGCGTGGCGTCGGCAATTTGTGGGTTTCCCATATGCGTTTGGTAAACACCTTGTCGATCGCAAGCGCAGACGCTTGAACTCCGCTGCCGGTGTATGGGATTCGCAGCGTTTCGAGCACGCCCTGGATCGAACCATCCTCACCACCGCGACCATGCAATGCAATGAATGCGCGATCGAAGCCTGCCGTCTCGAGTTCGCCCAGCGATTGCGTTGCTGGGTCGAACGCATGTGCGTCGACGCCGCGAGCGCGCAGGGCATTCAATACGCCCGTGCCCGACATCATCGACACTTCGCGCTCGGATGAGCGCCCGCCGAACAAAACGCCGACTCTTCCGAACTCAGACGCCTTCATTCGGCCCCACCGCCGGTCAGCTTCGACGCAAGCTGGCCGATTGAACCCGCGCCCATCGCAATGACCACATCGCCATCGCGCACAACATCCAGGAGCGCCGCCGGCAGTTCGTCGATCGATTCGACGAAGATCGGTTCGATCTTCCCGGCCACTCGAATCGCACGGGCAAGCGCCCGTCCATCCGCCAAAACAATCGGCGCCTCGCCTGCGGGGTACACATCGGTCAGGAGCAATACATCGGCAGTCGCCAGCACTCGCACGAAATCTTCGAAGCTATCGCGAGTACGCGTGTAACGATGCGGTTGAAACGCAAGCACGATGCGACGGTTCGGAAACGCACCACGTGCCGCCTGCAATGTGGCCGTCGCCTCTGCCGGATGGTGTCCATAGTCATCGATCAACGTGAACTGACCGCCCCCGGGTAGCGGCAGATCCCCATGTCGTGCGAACCGGCGGCCGACGCCGGTGAACTCAGCGAGCGCGGCTTGGATCGCGGCATCTGGAACGCCGAGCTCGATACCTACTGCGACTGCCGCTAACGCGTTTGCAACGTTATGCATCCCGGGCAGGTTCAGCGTGATATCGAGCGCCGCGGAGCCTTCACGCTTAACGTGGAAATTCATTTGAGTCCCGTTTGCGTGCGCGTCAACGGCGCGGACCTGCGCGTCGTCGGCAAAGCCGTAGGTCAACAGCGGCTTGCGCACGAGCGGAAGGATCTCTCGCACATTCACGTCATCGATACACACAATCGCGCGTCCGTAAAACGGCAGCCGTGACAGAAAATCGATAAACGCCTGCCTGAGCCGCGAGAAGTCGTGCCCATACGTTTCCATGTGATCGTTGTCGACGTTAGTGACAACGGCAAGCACTGGATTCAAATTCAGGAACGAGGCATCGGACTCATCCGCCTCGACGACGATGTAATCGCCACTTCCCAGCCGCGCACTGGCGCCTGCGGAATTCAAACGGCCGCCGATCACGAAGGTCGGATCGAGCCCGCCAGCAGCTAACACACTGGCGACCAGGCTAGTCGTCGTCGTCTTGCCATGCGTGCCGGCAATGGCGATGCCCTGCTTCAATCGCATCAACTCCGCCAGCATGACCGCGCGCGGAACGATCGGAATCCGCTTCGTTCGTGCTTCTTGAACCTCCGGGTTGTCGTCGGGTACGGCCGTTGAAACCACAACGGCATCGGCTCCGTTCACGTTTTGCGCACGATGGCCATGACTGACGGTGGCATTCAGTTGCGCCAGCCGTCGCGTTGTAGCGGTTGACGCAGAATCCGACCCACTGACGCGGTAGCCGAGCGTCAACAACACTTCGGCAATACCCGACATGCCGCTGCCGCCGATACCGATGAAGTGAATGTGTTTGACCGCGTGTTTCATGACAGCTTGCGACTCATGCGGCAACCTTCTCGATAACCGCGGCCACGGTCTGTGTAGCTTCAGGCTTCTCGAGCGACCGTGCTGCCGTCGCCATCGCTAACAAGCGGTCGCGCGTCAGCGAGCGCAACAAGTCGGCGAGCTTCGATGCATTGAGCTCGGCCTGCGGCAGATGAATCGCAGCGCCTCTGACAGCCATGAATTCGGCATTTACGCGCTGATGCAAAGTGGTCGACGCAACCAGCGGAACCAGCACGCTCGCCACTCCGGCAGCGGCAAGCTCGGACACGGTGATCGCGCCGGCACGACAAACAACAAGGTCTGCCTTCGCGTAACGATTCGGCATATCGTCAACGAATGCGACCACCTCGGCGTCCACGCCAAGCTCTGCATACAGCGCTCGTACAGGTTCAATGTGTTTAGCGCCACATTGATGAACGACCCGCGCACGCAAATCCGGCGGAACCAGCGCCAGCGCGCGCGGCACGTTCTCGTTCAGCACCTGAGCACCGAGGCTGCCGCCTATTACGAGTAATTGCAAAGGTCCGGAGCGGCCCATGTAACGCTGCTCGGGCGGCGCAATCTGCGCAATTTCTTCGCGCACTGGATTGCCGGTCACCAGGCCCTTGTCGCCGGCCACGTTTACAGCGGTCCCATCAAAGCCGCATAACACGGCAGATGCCAGCGACTTCAATATCTTGGTTGACATCAACGGCGCCGCGTCCGAGTTCAACAGCACCAGAGGCACGCTGAGTGTGCTTGCTGCCATGCCGGCCGGTACAGCGATGTAGCCGCCGGTCGAAAACATCACCCGCGGCTTGCGCGCTCGAATCAGCATGCGACTCTGCCAGAGCGCTCGTAACAACGTGAACCCGCCGAGCAACAACGTTTTTAAGCCCTTGCCACGCAAGCCCGCAAAGTCGATTGCGTCGAATGCAATTCCGCGAGGCTCGACGAGCTCGCGTTCCATCCCGACACGCGTACCGAGCCAACTGACCGACCACCCTTTAGCGCGCAGCGCCTCGGCCACTGCGATTCCGGGCATCACATGCCCCCCGGTACCGGCGGCGACGACAATCAGGTGATTCATGTCCGGCCCCCGCGCATCAGCACGCGGTTCTCTCGATCGACGCGCAGAAGAATTGCAATTGCTGCCAGCGTCGATAGCAGAGCCGATCCGCCGTAGCTCACCAGCGGAAGCGTCAAACCCTTGGTGGGCAACAGTCCGGTAGCGACGCCAACATTGATGAATGTTTGAACGCCAATCCAAAGCCCCACCCCTTGCGCTACCAAGCCAGCGAAGGTGCGCTCAAGTGCGATTGCCTGTCGGCCAATCTCAAACGCGCGCTTGACGAGCCAGTAAAAAAGCACAACCACCGTTGCGACTCCAACGAGCCCGAGTTCTTCGCCGAGGACGGCGAGAATGAAGTCGGTATGCGCCTCGGGCAA
This sequence comes from Burkholderiaceae bacterium, assembly GCA_035274065.1. Classification (GTDB taxonomy): domain Bacteria; phylum Pseudomonadota; class Gammaproteobacteria; order Burkholderiales; family Burkholderiaceae_F; genus JACCZX01. The sequence goes on along the minus strand of DATEOP010000280.1, from coordinate 34,877 downwards.
GTAGTGCAGTTTTTCGACACTGCCCCCGAGCCCGACACCAAACCATTCGCCACGCCCGAACGCGATCAGAGAATGCGAGAGTTGGTATGACTTGCCCAGTGCATTGCCCTCGGACCACGGGTCAAGGTAGGCAAAGATGCGTTCGCGGCGCCACGGCGACAGCCAAATAACGAGCACGAATACTGATGCGAGCGCAGCGGTAATGCCCGTGAACAAGCGGACATTGACACCGCCTAGAAACAGGATTCCCATGCTGATCGCCACGATCACGCCGAACGCACCCAGATCGGGCTGCAGCAGCAGCAACACGCCAATCGCACCCATCACGAACGCCATCGGCAAAAATCCTTTGCCGAAATGGTTCATGTAGTCCTGCTTACGCACAGTGAAGTTGGCCGCGTACAGCACACATGCGACCTTCATCAGCTCCGACGGCTGCAGGTTGAGAAAGCCCAGCGCTATCCAGCGCTTCGCGCCATTTACGCCCTTACCGACACCTGGAATTAGAACGATCACCAGCAAAGCTAGCGCGCCGACGAACACAAAGGGCGCCAGGCGCTGCCAGACACCGATGGGAATTTGAAACGCAATTACCGCGCCACAGAACGCGATGCCAAGTGACGACAAATGACGAACAAGGAAATACGTGGGGGCGACGTTGTAACGTGGCGAATCGGCAAGCGATATCGATGCCGAATACACCATCACGGTACCGATCAGCACCAGCGCGACAACGACAGCGATCAACGGGCCATCGATTCCGGGCAATGTGGCCGAGCCTGTCGATGCGCGCGTACTACGGCTCAAACCTGTACTGCTCAGGCCGACCAATGAGCCGGCGAGCGCGAACGCGGTTGGACCAGTCCGCTCGCGGCGCTGTTTCGTGACGCCGAATGCGGCACGTACATGTGCCAGCAGCCCTTTCATGATGGCTGCCCCGTTTCCGCGACTAACTCACGCACGGCTTCGGCGAAGACCTCGCCACGGTGGATGTAGTTCCGAAACATGTCGAAGCTTGCACACGCGGGAGACAGCAGCACGGCGTCACCAGCGCGCGCGTGCGCCGATGCAATATCAACTGCTTGCTCAAGCGTGTCCGCGTCGACTACCGGAACGCTGGGCGCTCCGTGCTCGAGCGCAGAACGAATCGCAGCGGCGTCGCGGCCGATTACAACGGTCGCGCGCGCGTGGCGCTCGACAGGTGCCGCGAGCGGCCCGAAGTTCTGTCCCTTGCCATCGCCACCCGCGATGAGGACGAGCTTCTTTCCTTCCGCGCCAAGGCCCGCGAGCGCGGCAACAGTCGCACCGACATTGGTCCCCTTGCTGTCGTTGTAGTACTCCACACCGTCGATCGTGGCGATCCGTTGCAATCGATGCGGCTCACCGACGTAGCGGCTCAGCGCATGCATCATCGGCGCCAGTGGACAGTCGATCGCGCGAGCCAGTGCGAGGGCCGCCAGCGCATTCATCGCGTTGTGCCGTCCGCGCAGTGCAAGCGCATCGACAGGCATCAGCCGATGAATTCTCACCGAAGGTGGATCCTGCGAGAGCGACAGTGGATCTTCAATTTTCCGTCGCCGTGCCGGAGCACTTGGGTCTTCGGCCCAGGCAAGCCAGGCCACGCCCTGATCGATGACGATTCCGTATGCGTTGCCTGACTCAGGCGCCTGTTCGCCGAACGTAGCAATGGCGCTGTCTTTCCGGGTCATCGCGGCGACTCTTGCGTCGTCACGATTCAGTATCCGCACCGTCTTCGGCGAAAAGATGCGCGCCTTTGCAGCGGCGTAGGCCTCGAGCGTGTCGTGCCAGTCAAGATGGTCATCGGTGATATTCAGCACCGCAGCGGCGTCGCACACCAGCGAACGTGTCGTTGCAAGTTGAAAGCTCGAGAGCTCGAGCACCCACACGTCGGGTAGATCGTTGTCTGCGACTCGGGCGCGCAGCGCGTCGAGAGCGACCGGCCCGATATTGCCGGCGACTTGCACACGCTTTCCGGCAGCCTCGATCATCAAACCCGCCAGCCTGCAGGTCGTCGTCTTACCGTTCGTTCCCGTCACGCCGACGATCTGCGGCGCGTAGCCCGAGTCGACTTTCAATCGTGCCAATTCGCGCGCAAACAGCTCAATCTCACCGACGACTTCGATCTTGCGCTTGTGTGCGACCTTAACGAGCGGCGCCGCAGCCGAAAGCGTCGGCGACAGCCCTGGGCTGAGTGCCAACAGCTCGACGCCATCCAATAGGGTTAATGACAAGTCGCCGGCAACGAAGTCGACCTGCGGTAGTTCAGTGCGCAGCTGCGTGAGCCGTGGTGCATCGGCGCGCGTGTCCGCGACTCGCACCGTAGCGCCGCGCGAGAGCAGAAACCGCGCCATTGCGAGTCCGCTGTCTCCGAGGCCAAGCACAAGTGCCGATTTCGCTGCCGGATCTGTCATCGAATCTTCAGCGTCGACAAGCCGATCAAGACCAGCATCATCGTGATGATCCAGAAGCGCACGACGACCTGCGTCTCCTTCCACCCCGATAACTCGAAATGATGGTGCAGCGGCGCCATTCGAAAGATGCGGCGACCTCCGCTCGACCTGAAGTAGGCGACCTGCAACATCACCGAAACGGTTTCGACGACGAACACGCCACCCATGATGAACAGCACAATTTCCTGGCGTGCGATCACTGCGATCGTTCCAAGAGCACCGCCTAGCGCGAGCGCACCGACGTCGCCCATGAACACTTCCGCTGGATATGCGTTGAACCAGAGGAATGCGAGGCCAGCACCCGCGATCGCAGCACAAATGATGACGAGCTCACCCGCGCCGGGGATGTATGGGAACAGCAGGTAGCGCGCGAAATCAGCGCGCCCGACAACGTATGCGAATACACCGAGTGCGGCGCCGATCATCACCGTGGGCATGATGGCGAGGCCATCCAGCCCGTCGGTCAGATTCACCGCGTTGCTCGTTCCAACAATCACCAGGTATGACAGCACAACGAATCCGAATACGCCGAGCGGATAAGCGATGTTTTTGAAAAACGGGACCAGTAGATCCGAGCGCGGTGGCAAATCGATGTAAAAGCCTTGGGTCACCCACTGATGCATCAGGTCCCAGATACGGTCGGTCGAAGGGGCGGCGATCGCAAATGCGAGGTAGAACGACGCTGCCAGACCGATCGCGGACTGCCATGCGTACTTCTCTCGTGCGCTCATGCCTTTGGGGTTGCCGTGCACCACTTTCCGGTAGTCATCGATCCAGCCGATCATCCCGAATCCAAGCGTGACGATCAGCGTTACCCAGATAAAACGATTCGACAGGTCGGCCCACAGCAGTGTCGTGACGCCGATCGCAATCAGAATCAAAGCGCCGCCCATCGTTGGCGTGCCGGTCTTGGTGAGGTGCGACTGCGGGCCGTCTTGTCGCACCGCCTGCCCGATCTTCAACGCGGCCAGACGCCGTATCACGAATGGGCCTGCCGCCAGACCGATCAACATTGCGGTGGCCGCAGCCAGCACAGCGCGAAGCGTGAGATACGAGAAGACGTTGAACGAACGAATGTCGCGCGCCAGCCACTCGAAAAGCTCGAGCAGCATCAGTGCACCGGTTCCATTTTTTGCGCTCCAAGCGCCTGCACGACGCGTTCCATCCGCATGAAGCGAGAACCCTTGATCAAAACGGTCATAGCGGGCCGCACATGTGAGCGCAGCGCGGCGATTAGCGCATCGATGTCGTCAAAATGAGCCCCGTCTGCACCGAACGCTTGTGTTGTCTCGCGTGATAACGGACCGATCGCAAACAGCGTCTCGATTCCGCGTTCGCCCGCGTACTGGCCGACCTCGCGGTGGAACTCGGGCCCGCGTGCTCCGACTTCCCCCATATCCCCCAGCACAAGTACACGGGGCGTCGCTGCGCCTGCCAGCAAATCGATGGCTGCACGCACGGAATCTGGATTCGCGTTGTACGTATCGTCGATGACGTCATAACCATTGACGTGCAGCTTCACACCGCGTCCGGCAACGGGACGCCATGCGTTCAAACCGGTACCGATCGCCTCGGCACCGATGTCGGCAGCAATCGCGCATGCTGCAGCAGCCAATGCGTTGCGCACGTTGTGTTCGCCGCCGGCTGCGAGTCGCACGTCGATGACGCCGTATGGAGTTGCCATGGAAATTCGCACGCCGTCGTTGTCCGCCTGAAAGGTCGCCGTAACGACGGCATAAGCTTTAAGCGCGAAATCGATCATGCGCCGTGTCCCTGCCAGCTGACGCCAAATCGATGCGCACGGATCATCTGCCGGAAATACGGCGACACCATCGTCGGACAACGCCGCAAGGATCTCGCCGTTCTCAAAGGCCGTCGCCTCCACCGATTGCATGAACTCCTGGTGCTCGCGCTGTGCGTTGTTCACAAGCGCGACAGTGGGGTGCACGAGTTGCGCGAGATACGCAATTTCACCAGGGTGGTTCATGCCGAGTTCCAACACGGCAGCGCGATGCTGCTTTGATAGCTGCCACAGCATCAATGGAACGCCGATGTCGTTGTTCAAGTTGCCTAGCGTTGCCAGTCGGTTTTTTTCGCCGTATGCCGCAGCGAGGATCGCGGCAATCATCTGAGTCACCGTGGTCTTGCCGTTGCTGCCCGCCACGGCAATGACTGGCAGCGCAAAGCGCGAGCGCCAGACGCCAGCTGCTACGCCGAAACCGCGTTTGCTATCAGCAACGATCAGCTGCGGGGCGTCGACATCGACGCGCCGCTCGACCAACGCCGCCGCCGCGCCGCTTTCGATAGCGCGTGCGACGTAATCATGGCCATCAAAGCGCTCGCCACGTAAGGCCACGAACAGAGCACCTTCTTTCAGCGAGCGAGAGTCAGTCGAGACTCCGGTAAAGCCCGCTCTACCATCGCCGATCACATCTGCCGGCATCGCACTCGCGATGAGCACGCGCGCGAGTTCGCCGACGGTCATCAGTGCCGACATGCGGCACCTTCGAGATCAACGCGGCGAGCGAGTGCAGCGCGCGCGTGTGCCTGATCCGAAAACGGCAGCTTCTTGGCGCCGATAACCTGATAGCTCTCGTGGCCTTTTCCGGCGATCAGAATGACGTCGGCCGGCCGTGCATGTGCAATTGCATGGTCGATCGCGCGACTGCGATCAACCATCGTGATCAGGTTGCGCGCGCTTGTTGCGCCGGCGGCAACCTGCGAGGCGATCGCTTCCGCATTTTCGGAACGTGGGTTATCGCTGGTAACGACGATCACGTCCGCGCCTTGCGCAGCAGCCGCACCCATCGGCGCGCGCTTGCCGGCATCGCGGTCGCCTCCCGCGCCAAAGACAACCCACAGTTTGCCGCTTTGCCCGCGGGCCTTGACGAGTGGGCGTAGCGCCGCGAGCGCTTTCGCCAGCGCGTCAGGCGTATGCGCATAATCGATAACAGCCAGCGGCGCGTCAGGCAGTGCGATTTGCTGCATCCGACCGGGAGGCGGCTGCAGTTGCGGCAATGTTGCTGCTGCATCTGCAAAATCGATACCGCACGCGTGCATCACCCCCAGAACACCCAGCAGGTTCTCGACGTTGAATTGACCAACCAGGGGGACCTCGATCGCAATCCTGTGGCCGTCGAGCTCGGCTTCGAACGCCAAACCGTCAGACGTGGCGCGAACGGCACGCGCGGTCAGCCGATGCGAAACTTGCGCGTGTCCCGCGTCGGTCGTGCTGTACCCGATGACGTCGACGCCGCGTTCGATGAGTTTGGGTATCAGTCGACGGCCCGCTACGTCGTCCAGATTGATAACAGCGTGCGACAGCGTAGGCCAATCAAACAACAAAGACTTCGCCGCCTCGTACCGTTGCATCGTGCCGTGATAGTCAAGGTGGTCACGCGACAGATTTGTGAACAGTGCGATGTCGAGCTTTAGGCCGTTTAGCCGTCCCTGCTCGAGTCCGATCGACGAAACTTCCATCGCAATCGCCTGCGCACCCGCATCGAGCAAAGCGCGTACTTCGCGCTGCAATGAGACGGGATCCGGCGTTGTCAGAGATGACTCCGCCAAAGGCTGATCTACAAATCCGATTCCTATCGTGCCGATGACCGCACAACGCCGGCCCGCTCGCGTCAGCAACTGGGCGATCCACTGCGTCGACGATGTCTTGCCGTTGGTCCCCGTCACTCCGATCGACAGCAGATGCTCGCTGGGTCGACGATAGAACTCTGCAGCGAGCGACCCAAGCACAGTGCGCAAATTGCTCACCGGAAGTATCGGAAGTGGACGTTCTGTTGATGAAGCGCCGCCAGTCCAACCCTCCGCCTCTACCAGCGCAGCCGCTGCTCCCACTGCGGCAGCAGCGTTCACGAAATCACGGCCGTCGACTCTTTCTCCGCGCAGCGCAACGAACACATCACCACGCTTCAAATGTCTGTTGTCCAGGTGCAGGTCGCGCCGATCCGCGAATACCGACGGTGCGACCCGGTGCAGCCAGCCCAGGGCCTCGATCGCCGTCTTCTCCGCTGAGTTGACGCTGTTCACGGTGCTCTCCGCAGCGCAACCATCTCGCGGCTCGGCTCAAGCGGTGCGTCGGGTGCCACCTGCAATGTGCGCAACGCACTTGCCGTGATTGCCGCAAACACGGGCGCAGCAACTTGACCGCCGTAGTGTTGTCCGGCCGGCTCATCGATCATTACGGCAACCACGATGCGCGGGTCGGTTACCGGCGCGAAGCCGACGAAAGACGCGACGTATTCCTTCACATACTGTCCATTTTTGATCTTGTAAGCGGTGCCGGTCTTTCCTGCGACTCGATACGCTGGAATACGTGCGGCAGGCGCGGTGCCTTCGGGACCGACGGCCATTTCGAGCATTCTGCGCATCGCCCTTGCGGTTTCCTGCGACATGGCGCGCACCGGCATCGCAGTCGTGTCGGCCTTCAGTAGCGTCAGCGGTACCAGCCACCCATCGTTGGCGAACACCGCGTAAGCGCGCGCAAGCTGAATCAGCGTGACGGACACGCCATGACCGTATGAAATCGTCGCCTGCTCTATCGGGCGCCAGGTTTTTGCCGGCCGCAATCGCCCGGCAACGGCACCCGGAAAATCGAGCCGTGGTGCCTGCCCGAAGCCAACGCTGGTGTATGTTTCCCACAGTGTCTGCGCAGGCAGATCGAGCGCGATTTTTGCGGTGCCAACGTTGCTCGACTTGGCTACGACCTCTTCGACTGTCAGCATTCCGTGCACGTGCGCATCGCCAATCGTTCGATTGCCGATCGTCAGGCGGCCCGGTGCGGTCTGTATCCGCGTGTCGACCTTTACCTTGCCGGCTTCCAGCGCAGCAGCAACAGAAAAGGGCTTCATCGTCGAACCGGGCTCGAACGTGTCGGTCAGCACGCGATTACGAATCGCATCACCGGCGAGCCGGCCTCGCAGGTTCGGATCAAAACTCGGAAGGTTGGCGAGTGCAAGGATCTCGCCGGTCTTCACGTCGAACACAATCGCCGCACCCGCTTTGGCGCGCGATTTGTCGAGTGCGTTCTTCAGCGCGGCGTGCGCGATGTACTGAATGCGATTGTCGATTGACAGTGCGAGATCTTTGCCATCGAGTGGTTCCCGCAGCCAGTCGTCTTCAACGATGCGTCCGAGCCGATCCTTGATCACGCGTCGGCTTCCCGCGCGGCCTGCGAGCAGCCGCTCGTGTGCGAGCTCAATACCTTCCTGGCCCCGGTCCTCGACGTTGGTGAACCCAAGCACATGGGCATTGGTCGCACCTTCGGGATAGTGACGTTTGAATTCGCGCGTCGAATGGATACCTGCGAGCTTCAAGGCTGCAATCCGTTCGGCGATATCCGCATCCACCTGTCGGCGCAGGTATACGAAGGTGCGATCGTCATCGGCAAGTCGTCGCTTCAGCTCGCCGGCGCTCATCTGTAGCAGGCGTGCCAGTGCGTTCAACTGATCCGGCGTGGCATCGACGTCTTCCGGAATCGCCCACACTGCGCGCGCTGGCACCGATGACGCCAGAACCACACCGTTGCGATCCGTGATGCGGCCGCGCGTTGCCGGGATCTCGAGCGTGCGCGCGTACCGCGCTTCACCCTGCCGCTGCAGGAAGCCAGTGGACACGCCTCCCATCAGGTAGAACGACCGGCCCGCAAGTGCAAGAAAGCCAATGAAGAGAAGAAACAACATCAGTTTTGACCGCCATGCGGGCAACGCAACCGTCAGCAACGGATTGGCATTGAATCCGAACCGCTCGGCACGATCACGCCGGACAGCTCTCCGTGCGCCGCGCGCGCGCTTCGCTTCGGGAAAGCGCGTCATTTGTTCGGCTCCGGCGCTGGCAGATTCACAAAGATCGTCCGCGCGGAGTCGATCGGCTTTAACCCGATCTTCCGGGCCTCGGTTTCAACGTGCGCTGGCTGAGAAAGGCGCGATTGCTCTATGCGCAGACGGTCATAGTCGACCTCAAGCCGCTTTGCATCGACTTGCGTGCGCTCTAGATCGATAAATAACGAGCGTGACCGGTGCTGCGCCGTGATCAGCGACAGTGCGGACGCAAACAGCAATGCGCCGATCAGGATAACGAGCGCGGGCCGAATCATCGGCTAGCCCCGGGCCACGGTTCATCAGTGCGCTCGGCAACGCGCATCACAGCACTGCGCGCGCGCGGATTAGCTCGTATCTCATCGTCGTCGGGATAAATGCGTCCGCGGGCGACAAGCGTCGGACGTGGCAGCTGGTCGGCACGCAACGGCATGCGCCGCTGATCAGCACTGGCGCGCTCGGGATGATGGTGCGCATCGATAAAGCGCTTGACGATGCGATCCTCGAGCGAATGAAAACTTATCGCGACCAGACGGCCACCGACCGTCAACGTCGAACCCGCTTGTTCGAGTGCCAGCGACAATTCCTCAAGTTCCTGATTGATGTGAATCCGTATAGCCTGAAAGGTCCTGGTCGCAGGATGCTGAGATGTATCTTTGCGACTCCGGCCGGCAGCGTGGGCGACCAGAGCCGCAAGCTCTGAGGTCGTCGAAAGCGGGGGCGCGCCACCTGTGACCGCCTCTGCGCGGCGAGCAACAATCGCCTTTGCAATCGGTGCAGCAAACCGCTCTTCGCCATAGTCACGAATCACTTGCGTCAACTCTTCGAAAGAAGCGCGTGCGAGCCACTCGGCTGCCGTCTCTCCGCGCGTGGAATCCATGCGCATGTCAAGCGGCCCGTCGGCGCGCAACGAAAATCCGCGCGATGGATCGTCGATCTGCGGAGATGACACTCCCACATCAAACAGCACTCCCTGCACTTGCGAAACCGACAGCGTGTCGAGCGTGGCTCGCAGCCGTGAAAACGGCGTGTGTTCGGCGTGAAAACGCGGATCGGATATGGATCGCGCTGCATCGACCGCCAGCGGATCGCGATCGAGCGCAATCAAACGGCCGTTGGGCGACAGCCGCTGCAGAATCAATCGGGAATGACCGCCGCGGCCAAATGTCGCATCGATGTAAATCCCGTCGGGGTCGGTCAGCAGCGCATCGACTGCGGGTCGCGCGAGGACCGAACTGTGCTCGCCTGCAATCGGCGATAGGGGACGAGGCATCCACGTTCAACGAGGGCTAGAAGGTGAACTGCGCGGCAGATTCGGGCAGGCCGTCAGCCAGCGATGCACGCTCGTGCTCCGCAAGCTTCGCACTGTCCCATAGCTCGAAGTGCGCTCCCATGCCGAGGAGCATCAGATCGCGCTCGAGTTGCGCCCCTGCTCGCAATTCGGTAGGCACGAGCAGGCGACCGGCGCCATCTAGGTCGACATCGGTCGCGTTGCCGAGCAGCAGGCGCTGTAGCGCTCTTGCTGAATAAGGCAACTGCGCGATCTGCTCGCGGCGCGCCTCCCATGTCGGCCGGGGGTACACAAGCAAGCACCCGTCAGGGTGACGCGTCACCGTTAGCCGGCCGTCGCAGTGAGCAGCAAGAGAGTCTCGGTGCCGACTGGGCATCGAAAGACGGCCCTTGGCGTCAAGGGTGAGTTGCGAAGCTCCTTGAAACACAGCGTCCCCTGGGGTAGTCAAGCACGAGCAACCTGACTGGCCCACTGTCTCCCACTTTTTGACACGGCGCGACTGTACGGCCTCGTCGAATGCGCGGTCAAGGGAATTACGGGGATTTTTTAATGTTCACAATGACTTACGGCTGCTTGTTTACGGTCTGGCCGAACGTCGAATAGTGTGCGAAAAGAAAGGGATAGCTTGCCCTGTGCAAGTGGAGTCTCACGAAGGACGCTGTTTTGCCTCCCGCGTCGCCGTTTCACCGAAGATCAAGCGCGCGTGGCGCTGGTGTGTGATGTAGGCGAGCATCCAATCGACCATCGTCGTGATGCGATTGCGAAAACCTATCAAGAAAAAAATGTGGACGAGGAGCCAAGTCCACCAAGCGAAGAGACCCGATAACCGAATGCCGCCAGGGAACGCAGCAACTGCTGCTTTGCGCCCGATCGTTGCGAGCGCGCCGCGATCGATATAGCGAAACGGAGTCACGTTTTCTGCGGCGCCGTACCGGAGACGTTGCGCGATCTCGTGCGCGACATACGTGCCCATCTGCTTCGCTGCATATGCAACACCCGGTACTGGCTTGCCATCCTGCGTAACCGATGCCAGATCACCGATCACGAAAACTGAATCCGCGTCGGGCAGTTGCAATGTCGGCGTTACCAATAGGCGACCGGCTCTGTCGTGCGGACCTGGCAATGTCTTTGCGAGTGCAGTTGCCTGCACTCCCGCGGCCCATAGCACTGTGCGTGAGCGTATTTGCTCGCGGTTACGAAGGCCCGCATTAATCGTCGCACCCTCCCCGTCGACATTGCTGACGAGCGCATCGACACGGACTTCAACGCCGAGTTTTTGCAGTTGCCGAGTGGCCTTCTCGGACAACACTTCGGGATAAGTGTTAAGGATTCGCGAACTGCCTTCCAACAGTAACACCCTCGCCCGCGCAGGGTCGATTGCGCGGAACTCCTCAGTGAGTGTATGGCGCGCGATCTCGGCCAGCGTGCCTGCAAGCTCAACGCCCGTCGGCCCGCCGCCAATAACGACGAACGTCAGCCACGCTGCGCGCTTTGCCGCATCAGACTCGCGCTCGGCGCGCTCGAACGCGAGCAGGATGCGACGGCGAATCTCGAGTGCATCGTCAAGCGTTTTCAGTCCGGGTGCGTGTTCCGCCCACGCATTGTTGCCGAAGTACGAATGTGTCAGCCCCGCCGCAACGATCAGGTAATCAAACTCGACCTCGCCGTCGACGAGCACGACGCGCTTGGCTGCGGTATCTACTGAAATCGCTTCTGCCAGTAACACACGCGCATTTTTCTGTGAACGCAGAATATGCCGGATCGGCGAGGCGATTTGCGGCGCCGATAATCCAGCGGTTGCCACCTGATAAAGCAGTGGCTGAAACGTATGGTGATTGGCCCGATCAATCACCACCACTTCGACGGGTGCATTACGCAAGCCGCGCGCCGCGGCGAGGCCGCCGAATCCGGCGCCGATGATCACCACTACCGGTTTGCGGTCGACGTTCATCGGGTCACATGAATGAGAAGAAGCAAAGCCCGCCTATACGCCGGATTCTGTGCGGTTCTTCGCGTTGCCGCTGAAGCGCCGTGACGATCATTCCTCTAGGCCGGCGATCGCTCGCCGGCTCAAGCCACCTACCCGCGGCCTCCCCGAGCAAGATCATCGGCCGCCTATTCGGTGTTGCTCCACGTAGAGATTGCCCGTTTCACCCGGCTTGTCACTGCTTCCAGTGCCTTGCCGACTCGTCTCTGTTGCTCTAATCCTCACCTCACGGTGGGCAGGTGTTACCTGCTACGTCGCTCTGCGGAGTCCGGACGTTGCCTCTCGCAGCTGCATTTATTCAATACAGCTGCCAGCGACCGTCCAGCGGACTTTGCAACGCAATTTTACGCAACCCGAATACAGCGCGCCGTAAATCCGCCAGAATGCGCGCCTCATGGCGCCTACCGCTTCTGCACTGAACATCGTCGTCGTCGAGGACTCGGAGCTGGACTACGAGCTGCTGCTCGCGATGCTGTCACGCGAAGGCATGAAACCTCGCACGACGCGCGTCGAAGATGAAGCCGGGATGCGCGACGCATTTGCCAAAGGTCACGTCGACGCCGTCATCACCGATCACAACCTGCCGCGCTTCGATTCATTTGCATCGTTGACGGTAGCCAGGGGCATCGATGCGGATATTCCGGTGATCGTTCTGTCCGGCGAGATGTCCGAGGACCTTGCGGTAGCGGCGCTGCACGCCGGTGCCGATGACTTCGTGCTTAAGACGCGGATGTTTCGCATCGCTTCGGCGCTACAGCACAGCTTGCAGGCGGCCAGCGCCCGGCGCGAAGCGCGCACTGCAGTCGCAGCGCTGGCGCAAAGCGAAAGCAAGCTGCATGCGCTGACACAACATCTCGAACGCGTGAAGGAAGACGAGCGCCGCGCAATTGCGCAAGAGATTCACGACGATATCGGCGGTGCATTGACTGCCCTGAAATTCGAACTCGTCAGGCTCACGCGCGCTTTGCCTGACGCGGATGTACGACCACAGCTTGATGCGATATCTCAACTACTCGAATCTGCCGTCATCGCCAGCCACCGCATCCAGCACGCCTTGCGTCCGGCTGTGCTGGACGCTGGCCTGGTGGCTGCGCTCGAGTGGCTGGTTCGTGGATTTTCGGAGCGCAGCGGAATAAAGGTCGATTTTCAGGCCAACCGCGAGGATTTCGAGATTGCGCCGGACCGCGCCGCCGCGGTATACCGCGTCGCACAGGAGGCGTTGACGAACATTCGCAAACACGCGGGTGCCAAGCTCGTTCACATGCAGCTGTTCGCCCTCGGCGACGAGATAACTCTGGAAATCGACGATGACGGAGAGGGTTTCGACACAAGCGGTTTGCAGGCGACGCCGGGCTTTGGCGTCAGCGGAATGATCGAACGCGCGCGCGGGCTTGGCGGCTGGGCAGAAGTGTCTTCATCGCAGGGCCGCGGCACGACGGTGATGTTCTCAATTCCGACACGCGCACAGCGATCCGCGCACGAGGTGACCGAACGGAGGAGCGATGGCGATTAGATTGTTCGTGGTGGACGATCACGCAATCGTCCGGCGCGGAATCGTCCAGGTTCTTTGCGAGCACCCCGAAGTTCAGATCGTCGCAGAGGCATCCGACTACACGGGCCTACGGAATGAGCTCAAGAAGCACGGCGAGCCGGATGTGCTCGTAATGGACGTCGGTCTCCCTGGCAAGAACGGCATCGATATTCTGAAAGCTCTGCGCGACGAGCATCCGAAATTAAAGGTGCTAATCGTCAGCATGTATCCGGAAGATCAATACGCTGTGCGGGCGTTTCGCGCGGGAGCCTTCGGGTACCTGAACAAGGCGAGTGCGCCGGAAAAACTGCTGGAAGCGCTGACGCAGGTGGTGTCCGGGCGTAAATACGTAACCCCGGAAATCGCGCAGGCGCTTGTAGAAAACCTGAACGCTCCCGAAGCCGACGGCGCACCACACGAAAAACTATCCGACCGCGAGTTTCAAACGCTGAAGCTGATCGCGTCCGGCAAGCGGTTATCTGAGATTGCTGAAGACTTGGCGCTCAGCCCGAAGACTGTCAGTGTCTATCGCGCGCGAATCCTCGAAAAAATGGCAATGGGCAGTAATGCCGAGCTCACGCACTACGCGATCAAAAACGGGCTCGTGGAGTAGCGGGTCGACGCGAAAAGCCGGGCAAATCCAGCAGCGCTGTTGGGCTACCTAACCGTCGCGTCCGATAAAGCGATTCGCCCAACGCAGCGCTCGATCCTTTTGAGTCGGCTGCTCACCACTTTGGTCTGCTTCTCGAGTGGCTTGCTGTTCGAGGTTCGGGCGTGGCGGGCCGACAACATCTGATTCGAGAGCACCGAAGTGCTGGCCGTTCGCGTGCCCGTCGGGGCTGTCGCGACCGTCAACCGCGCTCTTATTGCGCGCACGCGGGCCGAAATCGATACGCCAGTGCGATTGACTGGTCGTTGCCTTCAGCATTGACGGGAAGTCGTCTCCGGGCACCGCGGGCGAGAACAAAAAACCTTGCATCAGCTGGCAGCCCTGATCGAACAGTCGCGTCATCTGGCCTTGTGTTTCGACACCTTCAGCCACGACGCGTAGCTTTAGGCTTTTGCTCATCGCAATGATTGCGGCGACGATCGCTGCATTATCCGAGCTCGTCTCGAGTTCACGTACGAATGAGCGGTCGATCTTCAGCGTGTCGATCGGCAAACGCTTCAAGTAGGACAACGATGAATAACCCGTGCCGAAATCATCGATAGAAATTGAAACGCCAAGATCCTTCAGGGCCTGCAGCAGCGGGAGTGTGGCGCTCAGGTTGTGCATCAGCACTGTCTCGGTCAATTCGAGCTCGAGCAGTCGCGGGTCAAGCTTGAAACCCTGCAGCGCAGCTTGCACCGGCTCTACCAGGTTGGCGCGCTGTATGTGACGCCCCGAGATGTTGACCGACACCGGAACTGGCACATGACCCTGCTCGGACCAGCGCACGAGCTGCTCGCAGACTTCTCGAACCGCCCACTCGGTGATCGGCACGATTAGCCCTGATTCTTCGGCAACCGTGATGAACTCTGCAGGAGGCACGAGCTCACCGCCGCGCTTCCAGCGCATCAGCGCTTCGGCACCCACGATCTGGCCGCTAACGACGTTGATCTTTGGTTGGTAGTACAACACGAGCTCTTGCCGCTCCAGCGCTCGGTGCAGCGCGGTCTCAAGCCGCCAACGCTCGGCAGTCGCGGTATTCATTGCGCTCGAGAAGCGCAGGACGCCATTGCGGCCGCTGTCCTTGACCGCGTACATCGCGATGTCGGCCTTGCGTAGAAGCGTGTCGACATCGCTGCCGTCAGCAGGGTAAGCGGCAAGACCGATCGAAGCGGTCACGAACAGCTCGTGCCCCGAAAAGCTGAACGGCTTGCGCATCGTTTCTAGAATTCGCTGAGCAACCGACTCGATAACGCTCGGCTCGGACACATCGGTCAACAGAATCGTAAATTCGTCGCCGCCGAGGCGAGCGACGCTGTTGGTATTGGTTGGCACCGGTGCCGACTGCGAGCCTGCAGCCAGGCTGCGTGTCGCCGAGCCGATCGACGGCGGCCGTATGCCCTGCGACGGGCCCGCGCGCTCGGCCGCGCGCGCGACGGTATCGTTTTCGCGCACGCACTGATAAAGGCGCTTCGCCACTTCACGCAGCAGTTGATCGCCCACCTGATGGCCGAGCGTGTCGTTGATCTGCTTGAAGCGATCGAGATCGATGAACAGAACCCCGACCGCGGTGCCGCTCGTACGGGCGCGCTCGAGCGCCGAGCCAAACTGGTCGCGAAAGAAGCGTCGGTTCGGCAATCCGGTCAGACTGTCGTAATTAGCGAGCTGGCGGATCTGATCTTCTGCGTGTTTGCGCTCCGTAATGTCCTGCACGACACCGTGCACCGCGACCGCACGGCCGCCCTCGTCTCGATCGACCTCGGCCTCGATGTGGACCACCCGCACCTGCCCGTTGGGGCGGGCGATGCGGCATTCGAACTTCATCTGCCCAGTGCCGGCGAGCGCCTCGCGAAACAGCATTTCAATGCGCGCACGCTCGTCTTCCACTGCCCGCGACCAGACGAACCAGTCGGCGAGCCCATCTTCCTGCTGCGGCAACCCCGCAATCGGAAAACACTCTTCAGAAAGCTTGACCCAACGAGCAGCAATATTCCATTCCCAGCTTCCGAGGCGAGCGATTCGCTGTGCCTTGGTGAGTTTTGAGCGACTTTCGGCGAGTTCCTCGCGCATGCGTGAAGCGCGAATCATGTAACGCAAACGTTCCGACAGCAGCGTCCACTGTGAAGTGCTCTTGACAAAAAAATCAGTGGCGCCCGCCTCATATGCACGGGCGATCGAGGACTCATCGTCCAGACCGGTCAGCATCAAAACCGGAACGTGCTCGCCACCGCTCAGGCGTCGCAACCGCTCGCAGGTATCGAAACCATCAATATCCGGCATCAATGCATCAAGCACCACGACGTCGGGCAGGTTCTCGGCAAACAGCTCAAGCGCATGACCGCCTCCGTCGGCTTCGATCACTCGCCATTGCCGCTCCGCAAGCGCGGACGCGGTCAGCAGGCGGGCGACGGGATCGTCATCAACCAGCAGAACGAGATCGTTGCGCGGTTCACTCGCGCCGTCGCCTTCTGCATCGCGCCGGTTGGCCATCGCACCGCCGCCACCCGAGTTGTTGTTCCGATCACTCATCAATCGATCCATTAAGGGCTAGGCGGTGTTCTCAACGGTCAATAACGCCTGCAGCGCCTGCACGACGCGCGTGTACTCGGCGCGCACCGCAGGCCATTCTTGTTCAGCCCGCTGTGTCTCCCCGCCTCTGGCATGCACTTCGATTGCGCCAAAGTGCTCAGACAACAGCGTCGCGCCCACGTTGGCACTGGAAGATTTCAGCGTATGGACCGCGTGGCGCATCATCACTGGATCTCTGTGCGCGAGCGCAAGCTCGGCGTCGGCCATCAGCTTTGTCGCGGTCGACGTATATGTTTCAATCAGCCGCTCGAGCAGACGTGCCGCACCGCGCTGCTCCATCTCCCGAATCCGCTCAATGACCGACATATCGAGCACTGGCGCTTCTTGGTTAGCAACCAGAGACGCCGTTTTCTGCTTCGTCTTTGTCACCGGCTTCGACGCGCGACCCTTGTTGCTCGGATCGGAACGCGGCGTCCAGCGCTCAAGCAGTGCTTCGATCTGCTGCTGCCTGAAGGGCTTGGGCAGATACTCGTCGAAGCCCGCTGCAATACAACGCTCCTGATCACCGGCCAACGCATTCGCAGTCAATGCGACGATCGGTGCATCGAGCCGAGTTTCGAAATCGGCTTGCAGAGATGACCGAAACCGGCGCACCGCTTCGAAGCCGTCCATCTCAGGCATCTGACAGTCCATGAACACGAGGTCGAAGGCCTGCGATCGCAGCGCATTGAGCGCCTCACGGCCGTTGTCTGCCAAGCGGATTTCGCAGCCTAAGTCACGCAGCATCGCGCGTACGACTTCCTGATTCACCATGTTGTCTTCGGCTACGAGTACTTTTGCGCGAAGCCCTTTTGTAGCAGTGTTCGATCGCACCGCCACGGGTGTCTCACGCGACAACACTTTGGCGAGCGCCTGCAACAACTCTTGCTGACGCACCGGTTTGGTCAGGTACTGATCGACGCCGTTTTCGTAAGCCAGCTGCGCTTCATTACCGCTCGCAAGAGATGTCAGCATCACCATTTTGGCGGCGGCCAGGAGGGGGTCACCGCGCAAGGCGGCGGCCATCGTCAGTCCATCCATGATCGGCATCTTCATGTCGATAACGGCGATGTCGAACGGCGTGCCGGCACGCGCGGCTGCGCGCATCAGTTCCAGCGCAGTCGCGCCGTGGTCGGCCGTCGCAACCTCCATCTCCAGTGCTTTCAGCTGCATTTCCAGAATGTTTCGATTCGTCGGGTTGTCCTCGACCAGAATTACGCGGCGCCCGCGCAA
Organism: Burkholderiaceae bacterium; assembly: GCA_035274065.1. Lineage (GTDB taxonomy): Bacteria > Pseudomonadota > Gammaproteobacteria > Burkholderiales > Burkholderiaceae_F > JACCZX01. The sequence goes on along the minus strand of DATEOP010000280.1, from coordinate 17,316 downwards.
TTGCTGTAGGTTCAGAGCGGGCGCGACTGCTTCGTTATCGCCGCTTGCAAGAGGAACTTCGAAACGGAAGGTCGATCCTTCGCCGAATTGACTTTCGACGCTGATAGAACCACCCATCAGCTCGACCAGCTGCTTGCTGATTGCAAGCCCCAGGCCGGTGCCTCCATAGCGGCGCGACATCGACTGATCGGCCTGCATGAAGACCGTGAAAAGCCTCTGTAGCGCCTCTGCGCGCAGTCCGATGCCGGTATCGCGCACCTCGAAAAGAACTCGATGGCGGTCATCGTCCGGTTGTGCGCTGACCGTGACGACAATCTCGCCGGTCTCGGTAAATTTCAACGCATTGCCTACCAAATTGGTCAACACCTGACGGATGCGCGTCGGATCGCCCCTCGCGATCGTCGGCACTTCGGGTCCGATACGGGACGCGAGCTCGATTCGCTTCTGATGCGCGCGCGGCGCGAGCATTTCGAATACATCCTCGACCATCGTGCGCAGGTTGAAGTCAACCAACTCGAGCTCGAACTTCCCGGCTTCGATCTTCGAGAAATCAAGAATGTCGTTGATGATTTCGAGCAGCGTCTCGCCCGAGCGGTACACGGCGTCGGCAAAGCGCCGCTGCTTGTCGCTTAGCGCGGTACCCAGCAGCAGCTCGGTCATGCCAAGCACGCCGTTCATTGGCGTGCGAATCTCATGACTCATATTGGCGAGAAACTGCGACTTCGCCCGGCTTGCGGACTCGGCAATTTCCTTCGCGTCGCGCAATACGCGCTCGCTTTCCTTCGTATCGGTGATGTTTTCGAGCATCGTCAGGCGGAACCGCTCGCCGTTGGCATCGCAGAACCGCACGCTGTGGCCGCGCACCCAAACCACCGTGCCGTCGCCCTTCAACATGCGCCGCTCGAACGTGAATTGCGCGCGCTCGCCTGATAGCGCCATTTCGCTGCGTAGCGCGTACGCGGCGTCAATCTCATCGGGATGAATGAATGTGATCGGATCCTTGCCAATGATTTGATCTATCGTGTACCCAAGCATGTTCGTATGCGCCGCGTTCGCGCGCACGATGCGGTCATCAGACGAAACGATTGTTGAAGGCACCGGCGATTCGTCGAACAGCGCGCGGAAATATTCGGCACTCTCGCGCAACGTCGCTTCGATGCGTTTGCGCTCCGTGATGTCCGGGCTGATCAGTGCGTACTGAAAATAGCGGCCCTGATCATCGCGCAGCGGTTGACCCTCAACTTCGAGTACGCGCTGTTCACCGGAGCGCGCACGCGCAATGAATTCGATCTTGCACGGCTCGCCGCGCACGACCGCTTCTGCCATCTGCCTGATCGCACCGGGATCGGTCGACTTTCCGCGCAGCAGTCTGTGCGCGCGCCGACCTCGCATTTCCTGCATGCCAATTCCGGAAAACCGCATCACCGCGTCGTTGGCCCATTCGATGCAACCGGCAGTGTCCAGGATCAGCACCATCTGCTCGGTGCGCGATGCCACCATTGCAAGCCGGCTTGCTTCGACTTCGCGTTGTCGCAATTCGCGTTCGGCGCGCTGTCGCTCCGCGACGCGCGAGAGCTCGGCACCAATGGACTCAACCAGCTCCAGCAACGCATTGGTCGCCTCGACCCGATGATCACTGTAGAACTCGATGAATGCGGCTACGTGCCCGTGCGCCATGACTGGGATCACGACGCCTGTCTGCAATCCGGCTTCCAGGGCGACGTCGAGCCGGTTCCAATCGGTCATCCGGGATAAATCGGAGACCCAGTTGGCAACACCTGACAAATAGGCACGGCCAATCATGTGGCTCGGTGACGGCACTATCGCGATGCGATTGCTGGCTTCAATGAACTGCCGAAAGCGCTCCGGCTCGCGCGTAAACCACATTGAACGCGGCGGCAAGCTGCGATCTTCTGCGTAGTCCGGCAGCAATGCCACCCGGCCCAGCGGCCACTCGAGATAGTTTCCTATTTCGTTCAGTGCACGCTCCAACGTGCGCTCGACCGACTCCGATTCGTTGGCCGCAGCGGCCAAACCGCGCAGCAGACGCATCAGCGCGTACTGACGCTGCAATTCGAGGCTGCCCTGCAGCTCAGTCATGTGCGCCTTCGACAACCGCTCCGAATGCGAAAGCAGCGCGCTTGTCATTGCATCGAACGAACCTACGAGTGAGTCGAGTTCGTCTCCTTTGGGCGGCGTTGCAAGCCCTGCATAACGCAGCGACAGCTCCTCCGCGCGTTCGGTCAGCGCTTTGATCGGTCGGATCAGATGTCGAGTCAAATAGATACCGGCAACGATCGTCGCGAGAATCGTGAACAACACGACGGCACCAAACGAACGGCTCGAATCGGACAGTGTCTCGTACGCCATCGTGTTTGGCACCATCACCGCGACCGACATAGGCTCGTCGGCAATCGGCAACGGACGCAGCGACAGGTCTTCGCTGCCGTCCAGCGCGATATGCGTCGATATCCCCGCGCGCACGCTGGGACGCGCCTTCTGCACCCAATAGCGATCCTCGGGTGCCACGGTCGCGACCAACACGCGGTCCTGCGCCAACACCGCTACTTCGACACCGAGTCGATTTGCGAGTTGATCGAGATACTGTTCGCCGATCAGGCGCTCTACAGCGACCGCCCCAATAATCCGATTGCTGTTCACGACGGGCGCGACCGCGCGGATCGAAAGACCGTGTAATCGCTCGATGATGTGAATGCTTTCCTGGCCGCGTAGCGCTTCAGCTGTGCCAATCGGTGCTTCGTCGCTGTTTGAACGCAAAATGCCACTCTCGCCCGTTCGCTCAATCAGAGCGCCGCGAACATCGTGCACTTCGATCAGACCGACGCCCGCGTTTCTGCCTTCCTTCTGCGCCCATTCCCGCACGGCTCGTGCGGAATCGGCTTTTTGCAAGAGCGCGGCACCCAGATCGCTGCGCTCGGCCAGCGCATGCGCATTGCGCTCCACGGCTGCATACTCGGCAAGGATTGTCGATTCAACCAAGCGCGCCGCGCGCGCTCCGCGCGTTTGCTGCTCCACAAGGAACTGCCGCTCGGTACTCTGGTGATGAAAGTAGTAACTGATGCCGACCGTCCAGCTCGCCACGAGCACGAGTACACCGATCAAAGGCCATGCAATCGATCTAAAGCGCGAAGGCGCTACCGGCAGCCTGTGCAATGCATTCGTCTCCGCCGCAAGCGCCCCCCGACCCTCGCGCTTGTCGACGCGTGGACCCAGGCGATCAGCGAGCCAGGAAAATCTCGGCAGCATTAAGTCGAACGGCAAGTGAAGTCCTGCGGGAAAACGAAAAACGAATACGCAGGCTAGTGCCGAATGCTGCTTCTCACCCCCTCGAAAAAGGTGCCGTTCGAAGGGCATTTCCGCGGCGGTTTTCACAGTCAGCCGAGGGCACGCAGGATGACCTCGCATCTGCTAGCGCGATGCTGCACAATCGCCGCGATGGGCTGGAACAAAAACAGTGACTTGCGTGCGGGGGGCGTCGGCTTTGCCGCGCTCATCACCACAGGTTTACCGTCCGTCGCCTGGGCAGGGACCGCCGCACGGCCGGACGCCGCGCAGCTTTTGGCTGCTGTCTGCGTCGGTGCTCTGATCGTGCTGGTGGCGGTTGCGATTGCGCAGCGCCGTCGCACACCTGTATCGACGCCCCCGCCGGCACCGGCTATCTCAGCGCCCCCGTCCGATGCGAGCGCGAGCCGAATCAGCGAATTGCAAGCGACCCTCGACGGGCGCGACCGCGAATTGGCTGAGCGCACGCGAGAGCTCGCGCGACGCTTGCGCGAACTCGATAACGCCGGACGCGAGCTTGATAGCCTCGCACACTCCGTGTCGCACGACTTGCGCGCGCCACTGCGGGTGGTAGACGGTTTCGCGACGATCGTGCTTGAAGATTATGGCGATCGCGGCAAGTCACTGGACGATCTTGGACGTGACCATTTACGTCGCATCGTCGCTGCCAGTCAGCGGATGAATTCGATGATCGACACGCTGCTTAACCTGTCACGCATGACAAGCCGCGAATTGGCCAGTGAAAGGGTCGATCTTTCTCAGATAGCACGCGAGTTGGCCGATGACCTGCGCGATGACTTGCGGCTTCGCGAGCCGGCGCGCTCGATCGAGTTCGTTATTGGACCAGGCCTAACTGCAGACGGAGACCCGACGCTGTTGCGCCTGGTGCTGCAGAACCTGCTCGGCAACGCTGCGAAGTTCAGCGCGAAGAGCCGCGACGCCCGTGTCGAATTTGGCCGTAATGAAACGAGTCAATTGCGCGAGTTTTTCGTGCGGGACAACGGCGCCGGGTTTGATATGCGCTTTGCCGAAAAGATGTTCGGCATGTTTCAGCGCCTGCACAGCGCAAACGAGTTTCCGGGCACTGGGGTGGGCCTTGCGACAGTGCAAAAGATCATTCAGCGTCATGGCGGTCGTGTCTGGGCCGAGGCAGTGCCTGCTCCTGCGGAGGGTCATGGAGCAACCTTCTACTTCACGCTATGGGAGCAGCCGTAAAGCCGGATGCTTGCTGGCGCGGCTGGTAACTTCTGCTATTGCAGCTTCCAAACCGCGTCGCACTGCGTACATCGAACGCTTAACCAGTGCGGGCGTCCTGCTTCCGGCGGATCGGAAGCACTCGACGATTCTTGCGCGAGTACTTTGAACTTACCCCACGCTTTGCACTCTGGGCATGTCGCGGCCTCTGCAAAGTGCTCCGCGCGTGTCAGCAGGACGCCGAACCGACGCCATGCAACCACCAGCAACATCCCACCGGCTGCAGCAGGTATCAGGACAATTAAGTAACGCACACCCGCTTCGGCCTGACTGAGTAGCTCCAAACCGGACAGGAGGAAGATTAGTGCAATAAATCCGAGCGCCAGATAGGCATGGCTTTCAATCAATTGCCGCTCGTACCAACGCCGAAAGCCATGCCGCTCGATGTAGCGAGTAACCTGCATTCGAGGGCCGCGTCAATGACGAATCGAATTCAGCCGATTTGCGGCTTCCACCATGTTCGTAGCCAGTTGGCTTACTGGCTTACCCTCAGCTTTCGCCTGCGCTCGCAGCGCCTCAAGCGCGCGTGCATCGTCGAGACGCAGCCGCTCCATCAAGATACCAAGCGCGATCAGCTCGTCGCGCGCGCCTTCGGTCGGTGCTTTGCTTGAAGGTTTGTCCGGCTGTACGCCTTTCTCGTCCTCCGACTGCGACAGCGCGGCCCGAACTGCTGGAACGATCTGCCGTACGTCGACGGGTTTCACCAGATAACCGAGCGCGCCCATCTTCATCGCCTCGTCGACAATGTCGCTATCCCCGAACGCCGACAGGAACATGAAGCCCGTGTCGGTATTGGCGGCAAGATATCGCGCGACGTCCATCCCCGACTTGCCCTGCATGCGCATATCAAGAATCGCAAGCCTTGGCTTGTGCTTTCGTGCCAGCAGGATCGCGTCGTCACCGTTGTCGGTTTCGATCACCTCGAGGCCCGCCTGCTTAAGGCCGGCGACCAGTGTGGCAAGCACTAAACGGTCGTCATCGACGACCATCACCAGGGGTGGAGTTTCACTCATTGGGCAAGCTTAGTGCAGTGGGCACGCTCATATACAGTTAAATGCTGTCTTCGCGTATCGCGGGCGGAAACAATTGAAGCCGCGTCGATACCAATGAGCCGGTGCGCTCGACGACAAGCCGCGCGCCACGCCGCGGCAACAGTGCCTTCACTAGGCCCAGCCCCGATACGCTCGCAGAAATTTGCGCAAGATCGAACCCGTCCTTTAAGGTGCCAGGATTTTCGATCGCCAGTTCCATTCCGTCCGGCCGGGTTGTGACCTTGACCATGATGCCATCCTGGCGCGTGGCACGGTGCTTAATCGCATTCGTGCCGAGCTCGTTGATCACGAGCGCCAGTGGGACCGCTTCGTTTTCCGGCAGACCGAAGCGCCATAAATCTGGGGGCGGCGGCTCAAAGCGCACTTCGACGCCAAACATGTTGGAAAGCGTCGAGAATATTCCCTGCGCAACACCCAGCACCGGCAACGTACCGCTCGAGCGAATCTGTAGCCCGTGCACCTGGGCAATCGCGTGGATCTGCGTTGCCGCTTCCGACAAAATATCGGCGACATCGGGGCGCGCATCTGCGGTTTGCTGCAGCAACCCCGCGACGCCCTGCAGATTGTTTTTAATTCGGTGATGAACTTCGCGCACCAGAACGTCGCGCTGTTTGACGATCTGTTCCATTCTCTGTTGTTCGGCTCGTGTACGCTCGGTCACGTCGTCGGCGATGCCAAATACCCGGATCGCGCCGTCTTCCATGCGCACCGGCGATAGCCGTACATTGATATTGCGAACACCGCGCGTAGGGTGATCTATCCGTGCGGTCAATTCCGATCGCATCAGTCGCCGCATACGCGCGACCAATCGCGGCAACGCCCGATCGACGATCGGTACGTCCTCGAAGTGCACGTGCCGCATCACGTTGCGCGGGTTGTCGAGCAGATCGCTGACCGGCCCGCCAATCAGCGTCGTGTACCGCGGGTTGACGTATAGCGCGCTCGAAAAATCGCCTGTCATGATGAACACGAGCTGATCGATATTCTCGGCGAACTGACGGAATCTCGCTTCGGTCTCGCGCAATGCGGTTTCGGCTCGCACCTCTTCGGTCAGGTCGTCGATGATCGACATGACGTATCGTGCATTTGCGTCACCGGCCGCTACCGAGCGTCCTGGTTCGGATTCGAACAGTGGCACGACACGCTGGTTGATCGTCAAGCGCTTGCCGTCTGCGCGCAACATCACGTCGCGCGGCCGGTCAACCTGCGTTCCCGTCGACAGCGCCTTGCGATCGAGTTCGGCGTACAAGTCGGCGAACTGGCGTGCATAGATTTCGCCCCACGTCCGGCCAACCACCTGCTCGCGTGTTAACCCGGTGATCGTCTCGCCGGCACGATTCAGGCTCACAAAACGACCGGTCTCAGCTTCGCGAACGGACACCAGCACAGGCAGGTTCTCGACGACGAGGTCGAGATAGTTCCGCACACGGCGCAGCTCCTCCTCCGAACGCCGGCGCGCGTCGACGTCGACCAGAGTCAAGATAACGCCCCGATCGGGTGCCGATGGGTCGATCGGACGCCCGTAACCCGCACACCAGAACGTGGTGCCGTCCGCACGACGCATCAGCCGCTCGAACGACACACCGCCGGCTGCAGTTGGCTCGGCTTCGGGCTCCGAAATTTCTGCCGACTCGTCCGAATCGATCTCCACCAGCGGCAATTCGCGGATGTCTTCCCAATCGCCAGGCGTCGCGAACAGCGAAGACATTTGCAATTCGTCCCAGTCGCGCGCGTCATACCCGAACAGCTGTTGCGTGGCGACGTTGGCCTTGACGATCAAATCGTTGGCCACGTACAGCACGGCGACCAGCGCGTTATCGAAAATAAGCTGCAGCTCCGTGAGCGTGGCGCGCAGCTCGCGCTCCGAGCGCTTGCGTTCGTCTACGTTGACGAACGCGAAGATGTAGCCAAGCTCGGGGCGTTCCGGATTCACGGCACGCCCTTGCACGGCCACCCAGATCGGCGGGCCTTTGCGGCGGAACATGTGCAGCTCGAATTCCGTGGCGCCGGTATCGTTGATACGCTGATAGTGCTCGGACAGATTCGCGAGCAGCAGATGATCGGTTGGGTGCGAAAACAACTGCATCTGCGACACCAGCGCGCCCGGTTCGCACGCGAGCAAGTCTTCCATTGCCGAATTGGCACGAACGGGACGGCTGTCACGCACGAATAACAACCCAACCAGCGCAGTGTCAAAAATCAGCTGTTGCTGCGCGAGTGCACTTTGCAGCTCTTCGCCCTGCTCTTTAAGTTCGCGCAAGGATTGCGATAACGCTTCACGCTGATGCTTGATCTCGGAGATGTTTTGAAAGGTGTAGATCGCCTCGCGCAGCACTTCCAGGCCCGGCTCCTGGGCCTGGATCGGGCGCGCTTGAACGAGGCACCACACTGGCTCGCCGTCAGTGCGGAACAACACAACTTCACCGCTGGTTGTCTGATTCGATCGCACCACCGGCATACCGGACACTTCATTCGGAGCACGGTGATGTCGATCAATGCACAAATCCCATAGCGGCATGCCGATGACTTCGCCGTCGCTGTAGCCGAACATCTCCGCGAATTCGCGGTTTGCCAACAGGATCTTTCCCGACATCGTCTGCGCCACGCCGACAGACATCGTTTCGAACAGCGTTTGCTGATCCCGCAAGGCGACCTGTAGTTGTTCCTCAAAAATCTTGCGGTCCGTGAAATTTTCGAGAACCAGCAACGTGTGCCGCAGACCGGTCTCGGAAACAATGGCGCGCATCGACAATTTGGTCCATACGACGCGGCCGTCGCGATGCATGAAGCGACGTTCGGCAGACTCGGATTCAACCGCACCGCGCTGCATGTCCGCGCGAGCGTGTTGCAGCAAAGCCCGATCATCGGGGTGAAGCAGCGTGGTGGGATCTTTTCCCAGCAGCTCGTCGACGTCGTAGCCAAGCGTTGCGCAGGCTGCACGGTTCACACCGATCAGGCGAAATTCGCTGTCGAGTAAAAGCGCCGCAACCGGACTCTCGTCGAACAGCGTCCGAAAGCGCTCTGCGCTCTCGGTCAGGTCGGATTCGGTTTGTTTGCGCGTCCCGACGTCGCGCGCGAGCAGCAAAATAAATTCGCGCCCATCGTGCACCACCCGCTGAAGCACGGTTTCGACGGCGAATTCGGTTCCAAAACGCGTCCTGTAACGCGTCTCGCCCTGAAAAGAGCCCCGCGTTTGCAGTTGCTCATATACCGAAGCGAAGCCCGCATCCGCGCCGTCTTCTGCAGCGAGGCCAACATCGATTGCATTCAGCAACAGTCCCTTCAAAGCGTCCCGGTCGTATCCCAGCCGCTGCCGTGCGGCATCGTTCGCATCGACCACGGTTCCGCGTTTATCGATCTCGAACACCATTTCGCCGACGGATTCGAGCGCCTGCCTGAGGGCGCCAAGCGAGTTTTGCGCAAAGCGCTCGCGGTCGATTCGCTCGCAGGCGACTAGAACACCGTCAAAGCGGCCATCAATCGCAAACACCGGCGCAAGCTTTACCCGCACCCAGCCCCGCTCGGCTCGTGGCAACTGATATTCGCGCTCCACCGGCGTGCGGTCACCGCTTTCGCTGATCCGCTTCAGCTCAGTGATCAGTTCCGGCAACTGGCTCAGTCCGTCGGCTTGCGTAATGACGCCTCCGAGCAAAGCATCCGCTGGCACGTCGAATAACTCTTCGAGGCAGTTATTCCAAAGCCGGTAATGCATGTCGCGATCAATCAGCGCCAGGCCAATGTGCGCTGCCGCCAGTAAGGTTTCGATCACAGTGTCGGCCGGCCGTGCCGCGAGATTTGCAGCTTCATCAGCGGGGGCGGCGAAATCCTGCGGACCGGGCACGGCTGAAATTGCTTTCACCGCCGGCGGTGAGGGGGGTGGGCCATTGCCAGTCCCAGGCAGCCCAAGCGCCAACGCGCGCTCTTCACTGACAACTTTCGGCGCATTGGCCGCGCGCGGACCACGGTTGAAGGAACGCTGCGGAATGGTAGGGCGATCAGCCACGCGAAGGGTCGGCAGTCAGATTCTTCAGGGTCAGGTAAGAATAATGCACCCTCGCGGGGAGGAATCGCTGACGCCCGCGATCTAAAGTTCGCCGGCCAATTGCCGAATTTTGTAATGTGACCCTTTTGGCGCTTTCCTATCCACTGGCACTCCCGCGTGCGGATATTCGCCCGGCACGCGACTGCTGCCCGGAAAGCCGCATCCGCGCACTACGGACGGCGATCGCCAAGGGACACTATCGGATCGATTCCAACGCGATCGCAGCCAAGCTGATCGCCTCCATTCATCCCGACCTTTAACGCACTGCACACTGATCGCTCGACATGTACCCGCATTCCTCGCTGCCCCCCGACGCTCCAGCGCGCCTGTTCTCAGATTTAATTAAGGCGTTGCACGACGAAAGCGAAGCACTGATCGCCAACGATCCTGCCGGCCTGGCCGATGCAAGCGGCCGCAAAGAACATCTGTTGCGTCTGCTTGCGCCGCAGGCAAGCGCACTGCGCGCGATGCGGCAAGGCGGGACGGACGAACTCGAGCGCTTCGCCCGCGAAGCCGCCCAATTGAGGATGTTCGCGAGCTAACTCAAGTTGCTGCGTGCGGCTGCACGCATCTCATTAAATGCATGCGCGAGCAGACGCGCGCACACTGACTACCAGTTCTTCAGCCGTGAGCGCAGTCGCGCAACAGCTTGGCTGTGCAGCTGGCAGACGCGCGATTCGGTAATACCCATCACGACGCCGATCTCACGCAGGTTCAAGTCCTGTTCGTGATAAAGACTCATCAGAAGCTTCTCCCGCTCGGGAAGCTCATCAATTGCGTCGACCAACGCGTAGCGAAAGCGCTTGTCACGCAAAATTTCCGCGGGCTCCGGTGAGTCGCCGACCAGGTGTCGCTCAAGATAGTCCTCGTCGTCGACCCTGCCGCCCAGATCGTCCAGATGTACCAGCTGCCCGCCGCGCGCATCGTGCAGCATCTGCTGATACTGCGCGAGCGACATCTCGAGCTCGCCGGCGATTTCTGTTTCATGCGGAGCGCGGCCGAGTTTGCCTTCCAACCTATGGATCGCATTTTCTATGTCGCGCTGGCTCTTGCGTGCCGAGCGCGGCAGCCAGTCATTGGCACGCAGTTCATCGAGCATCGCGCCACGAATTCGCTGCGCAGCGTAGACCTCGAACTGCGTACCCTGTGTCACTTCGAATCGAGACACCGCATCCATCAGTCCCATCATCCCGGCCTGAATCATGTCGTCGAGCTCGACGTTGGCGGGAAGCCGGGCGATCATCTGATGCGCCAATCGCCGTACAAGCGGCGTGTATTGCTTGACGTAGTTGGTATCGAGCAGGGAAGCTGGCCGTACTTGCTCCAGCTGCGCAGCGTCGATTTGACCGTTGTTCAGCGCTTGGTATCGCGCGTCGTAGAGAAATGCGTCGTTCTTCATATGGCCAAACTTTAGGGGGCGGCCAGGTGTCGCTAAACGCCGATAGGTGGGCGAAAAGCTGGACATCTGGCGGCATCGGACGTCTGCTTACAGAGGGTGTAAGGCAACGGAGAAGTGTGTGACTGCACTCACCAAAGTCGAGTGCAGTCAAGCCGCGAAAGAGCGTCCACACGGCCGGCATCGCATCGCGCCCAACAAGCGAGCGAAGAAAGCGGGGTGATCGCGGCCTATCCCGACTCATCAGCCACGTTTCACTCAAAGTGCGGTTTTAAAGAAGCGCTGTGCCGGGTCGATCTTGATCTCATCATGACGCAAATGCGCGTCACAACGATGCGACTAAAGGATGCACCGATGACCCGCAACCAGCTCGTTAAACAACTCGCAGAAATATCGACCCGACCCATCGGGGCGTCCGCTGCTTCCGATACCGCAGCAATAGAGCCCGCATCTAACACAGCCGTTAGGGAAGCACCCACCGAGCTGTTCGTGTGGTTCGAAGACACCGGCGCACGTGCGGCGGAAGGTCGCCGCGGAGTGGCCGGTTTGCCCGAATCGCTGTTGCCGATCAGCCGCGAGATGCGCATTGTCGAGCGCCGTTATGCTGAAAATCACTTGCATCTGCTTAGCGCGGTCCGCATCGCGTGCCGCCACAACGCTGCCGAGCTGATCGCATCGCTGTATACCGCCGCATTGTCGGTCGGTACCGTTGCCTGGATCGGCACCGGCAAGCGGTACGCACATACATGGAGTGACATGTACCCAGTCACGGCAGCGAAGTAGAGACGCTGCAAATAAAAAAGGCGCCGATGGCGCCTTTTTTATTTGGGTTTCGGACTAAGCGGCCGCTGCAGAGGGCGGTGGCCCGTTCGAGCGCTCGGCCGCATCTAGCTTGTTCATATATCTCTGAAGCATGCGCGCGGCCGTCTCGCTTAGATCAACGAACTCGCACCCGCAGCGGCGCACGCCGTCATTCGACGCCTGAATATCGTCGACATAACGTACGCGCAATGTGACCGTGATTTGCCCGATGTCAGGCAGATCGAGGTAGCAGTTTTCGAGTGTGTGTTCGGCCGGCAACGAGAACTGAATTGGGTGCACAAACAACGCCAAACCACCGACACTCAGGTCCAGCACGCGCACCGATTCGTATTGCCCTTTTTTTCCTGGAGACGGCACCAGACACGTTGCCGGCCGGACCGCGGGTGGCTGTCTGCGGTAGGCACCGCGTCGCTGCATTCGTAACAGCTGTTGCGGCAACCGAACGCGAAAGGCCGGACGCCCCTGATGCTCGACCGCTTCAGCGCTGCCGACAGAAAACTGAAGCTTGACGTTATCGAGAAACGCTACAACGACCAACTGCTTCGATGCGTAGATCGCTTTCTGTACAGCGGCATCAGACGTACGATCCAGGATGAGCTCTTCAAAGCCCTCGTTCACCTCGAGAACGTTGCTGACCGTGAAGCCGGCGGCCTGGTCGTAATACAACGTGACTAATACTTGTTTGTCGCGCAGCTGGCGCAACAACCCAGCGATCTCGCTGCGCGAGTAGATCGCGAAGCGCTCGAGCTCAGGTGAATCGGGTTCGGGAAATGGTGTCGTCAAGCTCATTCGGATCCGTTATTCAACTTCAAGCGTGACGTTGAAATCAGTGGGACGATCGGCTCGAGCCAAGGCTCGGCCTGCGCTCTGACGCCGGCATCGTCGGCAAGGATCTGGCGCAACAGAAGCATTCGGCGCTGATCGTCGGCGGCGTTAAGCGAGCTGCATGGCTCATCCGACGCCTTCAAGATCGCAATTAACGCACCGCAGCGCTCTTCCTGGCGCTCCACTTCGATCCAGTCTCCCGCGCGCGCTGCTGCCAGCATTGCGCAACTCGACTGTGCGATCGCCTCGTAATGCTGCAGCAAGCTCGAGCGCGAAGGCTCGGCTGCCGTCGTCGATGAGGCCGGTTCGATCATTTCGGCCACCTCGCAAAATTCGTTCGGCATCGTGCCGTTCCCCGTCAGTGCTGATTCAGTTTGGAGCTCGTTCACTGTACCGATGACGGGGTATGCGCCATCGTCCGATTGGAGGGCCGTTCCAAGCGCTTTTCGTCAAAAAAAAGCGCCGGTCATAGACCGGCGCGAAGGCGGGGGAGGAAACCAAATCCACATCACAACAGCGCGAAGCACTTTTGCCATCTGTACGTCCATCGACGTGACTGCGGCACGCGGGCCTCGCACACTTCGTTAACGGCACACGGGCAGTGGACTTAAATTAATTGCGATGCGTGGTCTGTAGGAAAAAGCCTTACGAGCAGACGAGCGGCATGCCGACAGCGTTCGTAGCTGCACGCTGATTCAACGAATTGAGCTGGTTTCCCACAATGGCGTCACTTCGAAAGCAACGAATCGAACCACCCCAACACCGACTCAACCGCGAACCAGGAGCAACTAGATGAGCACCATCGCAGCCAGCAACGAACAACTTCTGCAAGAAATCCGCGAAGCCAACTTGGCTTACCTAGTTCTGGCGCAGCACATGATCCGTGCCGATAAGGCGCAGGCGCTGTACCGCTTGGGCGTTTCTGAAGAAGTTGCGACGATCATTGACCAGTTGAGCCCTGCGCAGTTGATGAAGATTGCGGGGTCCAACCAGTTGATCCTGCGATTTCGATTCGACGACGATATGGTCTGGAATCTTTTGACCAGCCATTCGAAGCCGAAGTCGAGCGCAACCGGTGCGGCAGTGGCTGGTCTGCATGCCAACATCGTGATGGCCGGGCAATTGGCCAACGTGACCGCGTAACTACGAAATCGCCGCAGAGGGAATCAACATGCGTATCAAGAGCATCGTCTCCGAGAGCAAGCAGATCCAGCGCGCAATCGCGCTGATCAAGCTGGGCGCGCGTTTGCAGGTACTGGAATCGGAAACCGATCTGTCGTACGAGCGCCTGTTGCGCTTGTACAAAGAGGTTCAAGGGGAATCGCCGGCACGAGGGATGCTGCCATTTTCGACCGACTGGTTCATGACTTGGCAGCCGAACATTCACTCGTCGTTGTTTCTGAACATGTACGAGTATCTGGACAAGACGAGCGAGCTGGAAGAGATTGACGGCATCATCAAGGCGTATGAGCTCTATTTGGAGCAGATCCGTGCACAGGGACTCGAGCCGCTATTGTCCGTAACGCGTGCGTGGCGTCTGGTGAAGTTCGTCGATGCTGGTATGGTGACGCTGACGTCCTGCTGCAAGTGCAACGGCAAGTTCGTCACGCACACGTTTGAGCTGACGAAAAACTATGTCTGCGGATTGTGCGAGCCCCCGGCACGTGCGGGTAAAGGCAAGGCGCACGTCCAAAATGGTGCGCAGGAGGTTTTGCACTAAGCAAACGCCGCCGCAAACAAAAAGCCCGCTCGACGCGGGCTTTTTTGTACTTGATTCAGATGTTAGGGGCGCGCGTACAACGGCACCTCCAGCTCACGTACAAGTTGCGCAGTGACGTACGCGTGCACCGCAAGTTTCTCCACCTGGCTAAGCGCGACGAACGACACGCCCATTAAGCGTTCGCCGGTCTCGTCGGGTTTGCGAACCGGACGCGCACGCGCCTCGATCATCATATCCAGCTCGGCGACAGCCAGCTGAAATACAACCTTGACTTCGTCGTAGAACACGCTGAGATCATCGTGCAATGCGATCGCCGCACCTCCCGTGGATAGATCGCTGATCGATCCTTTGACGAAGCGTCCCGACGCCTGCGTACCCGGGTAAACAAGGCATGGCAGTTCTGTCTTGACACGCGGAGCCGCACGCAGCTCACGCTTCTCGACATGCTGTTGCTGCGGCCAACCAATATGCAAGTACTCGAACGGCTCACTGCAGGTCTTGACCAGCGGCGCTATGAATTCATAAATCGTTTCACCCGAGAAGCTGCGGAACCGGTACATCGCGCCTTCCTTGAGCACTAGTGAATCGCCCTCAGGCACGGTGACAACGATCGAATGGCCTTCATGAACGCCGATTAGCTTGACCGTGACAGCGTCAGCGAGCGTATCGCCATTGGCCCACATCCTAAGAACTCGCCAGCTCGCGAGCTCGCGTACAGCCGGGCGGCGCGCTGATTGCGCCAGCGCGGAAGCAGCCGTCGACGGCATCGGTGCCGACGATGGAACCGTAAGAGGTTCGACCAGCGTCGGCACGGTCAGCGGGGACGACTCGTCAACCACCGTTGTAACGGGCTCGGTCATGTTCATAGCTCAGGCGCGGACATCGCGAATCAGTGATGACTCCCAAGTTTGCGGGAGATTTTTCCGCTCGGGCGTGCCGAGTAAACGTCCGCTGGCACGTCAATTCAGGCGCTAGAACCGATTCGATAAATAGCGGTTGGCGCCTCAAGTTAGCGGTTGCATCGGCCGAAAGTCTGAACGTGGACCCAGGGAGGGCGGTTGTCCTGATCCCCGCCGAGCGGCCCCTTCCTTGGGCACCACACCACTCACAGGATGCTTAACTTATAAGCATTGGTAGCAAAGCCCCCGCCCGAGCGACCTACACTTGCGCGGTCATCTCACCGGGCAACTCCGAATGAAAACACTTTTTGCCGCGCTGATCATGTGCGCGGTCGCATTCGCCGGCGAACCGGCCTTCGCTCAGGATAAGAAGTCCGAACCGACCAAGGATGAATCGAAAAAGCCCGACGTCCAGAAGACCGATAAGTCGGAAAGAGAAAAGAGCGAACACACTGAGAAAGCCGCTGCAAAAAAAGACGAAGGCAAGAAAAAGGTCAAGAGGGGCGGCTGCTAGTCAGCGCCCGCTGATCAATGAATAGCGCGGCACCTGGAACCGAGCGTTCTACCGAACGCTAGCCCAATCCGAGCAGGCGGCCGATGCGCGTCAGATAGTCGGAGCCGGTTAGTGCTCCTGCTTTCAAATCGTCTCCAAGCTCATCGAGTCTCGTTCGAACGCTGTGCAGGCTCACCTGCACTTCCGAGTGCGACGGCTCGGCTGCGTTAAGCGCCACGCGCAGTTGTTCGACCTCGGCGCGCAGCGTATCGACACTCGCGCCACCCGCGCGCGCCTTTGCCAGGTCGCGCTCGAGTTGATCGACAAGCTGCGCCACCTCGTCTAGGTCGACGCGGCGCGCGTTCGATGCGCTCATGGCGGCTCCTTCAAATATGACCTCAGGGCAGACTAAACCTTACACTCCGGCCCCATGTCTGCCCGCACCGGCGCTCGTCTGCTCGTCGATCAACTGCTGATCCAGGGCGTCAACCATGCCTTCACCGTACCTGGAGAAAGTTTTCTGCCAGTACTCGACGCGCTGTACGACTCGCGCGAAATGCTCAAGCTGATTGTCAATCGGCACGAGTCGGGCGCTACGTTCATGGCAGAAGGGTACGCGAAGCTCACCGGTCAGCCCGGCGTTGCCTTCGTCACGCGAGGCCCCGGAGCAACCAACGCTGCGATCGGCGTACATGTTGCACACCAGGATTCTTCGCCACTGATTCTGTTTATCGGCCAGGTCGGAAACGACTTTGTCGAACGGGAAGCTTTTCAGGAGATCGACTATCGCCGCATGTTTGGGCAGATGACCAAATGGGTGGCGCAGATCGATCGTGCCGATCGCGTTCCGGAGTTCGTCGCACGCGCGTTCCAGGTGGCAACGAGCGGTCGTGCCGGGCCAGTCGTGCTCGCGCTGCCTGAAGATATGTTGTCGACCAAGGCTGACGTGGGCGATGCGCTATGCCATCAACCCGTGCTGGGGGCGCCGAGCGATACCCAGATTGCCGCCCTGCGGCGGCTTCTTGGTCGCGCGCAACGGCCGGTCGTGATCCTTGGCGGCTTCGGCTGGACACCTGCGGCATGCGATAACTTCAAACGTTTCGCCGAAGCAAACTATCTGCCGGTTGCGTGCGCGTTTCGGTATCAAGATCTTTTCGATAACCGCCATCCGAACTACATCGGCGACGTCGGCGTTGGTGTTAATCCAAAGCTTGCACAGCGCATCAAAGATGCGGACCTTATTCTCGCGATTGGTCCGCGGCTGGGCGAGATGACAACCTCGGGCTACACGTTGCTTGACGCACCGGTGCCGGCGCAGACACTGATCCATGTGCACGCGGGCGCGGAGGAACTTGGCCGGGTCTTTCAAGCACAGTTGATGATCAACTCGGGATTGCCGCAATTCGCATCGCGGCTTGCAATGATGGTGCCGATCGAAGAGCCGCCGTGGCGCGACACAGTTGCGTCGGCACGCGAAGACCTTGAAGCATGGCAACAGCGGCCCGCTGTT
>DATEOP010000279.1:0-3269 GCA_035274065.1 Burkholderiaceae bacterium | reverse complement strand
GTCACGCGATCGAGCCCGGGAATGATCACGTAATCAAACTCGAGCCCTTTCGCCTTGTGGATAGTCATGACCTGGAGCGCGTGTGCTTGCGCGTCGGGCGCTGCATATAGGCGCACCAGCGAGTCTTCGAACGCGCCGATGTCGGGTACCGCGCGACTTCGTTCTTCGTGCTGAGCCAGGTGATTGAAGAATGATTGCGCATCGGCGTGATCCGCCGCGCGCGATACGCAGGCTGGGCCTCCCAGAAGCCACCAGGTCTCCCGAACGCGTTCCGTAACCGGAGTTCGGCCGCGCAGTCCAAGAGCACGCGCCAGAATCGGCAGGGCGCGCGTTAAACGCTGCTGTCCATCCCAGGACAGTTGCGATCGACGCGATGGATTGGTCGTCAGCTGCCAAATCGTCGCGTCCAGCGATCCTTCAACCAGCACAGACAGGTCGGCCAACGTCAATCCGCACCAGGGTGCGCGCAACACAGAAAGCCATGCGACTCTGTCGGCGCGGTGCTCGAGTGCACGTGTCAACGCCAACAAGTCGCCAATCAATGGTCGTGCAAGCAGGAGTTCGAGTTCGACCGCGGTAAACCGCAGCTCCGCCGCCCGCAGCGCCGGCACGATCTGAGTCAGATGGGTTCGTGCACGCACAAGCAGTGCGATCGAGGCTGCTGGGTCTTTGGCCTGAATGCCCCGCACGAGCTCGACAACACGATGCGCTTCGTCGACCGCCGAGCCGTCGATTAGCGGATGGAAGGTTGCTGCGTCGGTTTTTGCAGCATCGAAAGTCACTGCCGCCACCGACGGCTCGAACGCGACGCTGCCGCTGGCAATGTCGCTTTGTTCAGGTAACACTCGAGCGAAAACCGAATTTGTCCAGTCGACAAGCAGTCTGTGCGATCTGAAATTGCGTGTCAGCCGCAGGCGCTGCAACGGCAAACGCGCGACGCCGCTATTCCACGCGCGAAGGAACAAGCCCACCTCTGCCTCGCGAAAGCGGTAAATCGACTGCATCGGATCACCGACGATGAACACAGTCCGCCCGTCACCCGCTTCCCACTCGGCGACTAGCCGCTCGATCAGCTCGTACTGCGTAATCGATGTGTCCTGGAACTCGTCAATCAGCAGGTGGCGTATTCGGGCGTCGATTGCCTGCGCAACATCGCTCGGCGCCCCATCCTCATTCAGCGCATCGACTGCAGCGCGTGTGACTTGCGTGAAGTCGCTCTCGCCTGCATCAGAAAACGCAAGCATTAGCTCGGCAGCCGCTCGCGGCAGCAGCGCCACGATCGACTCCAGCACCTCCCATTGCGCGCCCGTGAAACGCGGCTCCGGAAGACTGCGCAGATCGTGCAACGCTTGACGCAGCGCTTCGTTGGATCGCAGATGGTCGGTCAATGCAACGATGCGTTGCTTGAAGGGCGCTGCAGCGGCGAAAGATGGAAAGCCCTCCAGCTTGCTGAACCTCGTGCGCCAGGTACCTTCATTTGTCAGCAGCAGCGCCGCGAGCGCACGCCAGGCGTCGAGCCGCTGGAAGCTTGCTTCCGGTAACCCGTCGAGATCGGCGCACGGGGAAAGCCGTGAGTCATTGGCCAAATTGCCCGCCGCGTAGCGGGCCAGCGCAACCAACTCGTCGGTCCATCCCGCAGCGTTTGATTCAAGCAGCGCTTCGCAGACACGCTCGATCTGCAAAGAACAAGCGTTCTGCATGGGCGCTTCAAGTGCCGCGCGATCGAGGTGGCCCAGATGGCGCAACCACTGATCGCGCCGCGCAAGCATTCCGCTGAGCAATCGATGAGCGCGCGGCCAATCATTGTCGAGGTGGGTCAATAAACGGGCCACGTGCTGCGCAACGCCGCTGTCCTGCGCGTCCGGATTGTCTATCAATGCCAAAGTCGCATGCGCTGCCGCGTCGTATAGCGGTTCGGCGCGCTCGGTCAATTGCGTAATCGCTGCGAAGCGGGTTGTGATTGGAAGCTGTCTAGCGAGCCACAACGCCAGCGCGTCGATTGTCTGCACGCGCAGTCGCGCGGGATTTGCCGTCAGCTGCCAGCCGAGCTCGCGATCGCGCGCAGCGACCCGCCGTGCAAGCTGCATCGTGCGCGCCTGATGCGGTTGAAGCGTCGCACGGTCATTTTCTTCAGCAGCGGCGTGGGCAAGCGCCTCGAGCAGCCGATTCTTCATCTCGGCGGCCGCCTTGCGCGTGAAGGTAATAGCAACTATTTCCTCTGGTGCGCCGGCGTGTGCAAGTAAGGCAAGAACGCGCTGCGTCAGCAGCTCGGTTTTGCCCGACCCAGCCGGTGCGCGCACGATGAAGCTCCGCTGAGTGTCGAGGGCGGTCGCGCGCGCCGACGCGTCGTCATCCAGTAAAGCAACATCCGTCGGCTCGTCGTGCGAGTCCGGTGGCACCTCCGCTTGTTGAAGCGGCAATGCAAGCTGCGCATCGCTCCTTAGCAACCGGTCACTCATCGTCGCGCACCCACGGTGTGCTGTCGTCGTCCTCGTCGATGCCTACGGTGACGACGCCACCGCGTTCGTTGATCCTGCACAGAGTCGGCAGATCGCAGTAGCGGCACGTCTGCGGCAATCGCTTTGGATCAACGGCTGCCTCGCCGGCGGCAAAGCTCGTTGCCAGACGCTCGAGCACTTCCGACCAGTAATTGACCACCGCGCTCCAGCTCGGATAGAGCGTTTTCCACTGATTACCTCGGACGGGAAGCAAATCGGGGCGCGCTGCCAGTGCATTGAAACCGACGTCTCCGGTACGCACGCGCGCGAGAGCGACTGCCTGCGCCTCCGGCTCCGATGCCGTCAGATATAGCGGCAGCTGCGGCTCGTCCGGCCGCGCTTCGAGCCAGCCGGGATTCTTTGCGCCACCCGTCTTGTAATCGATAACGATGCGCGAGCCGTCGTCACACTCGTCAACGCGGTCCAGACGTCCAGTCACTGTCAGCGGGCCTACGCGCATCGTGCGCGCGTCTTCAATTGCAACTACACGGAACGCAGAGCGCGTTTCGATCTCGTGTTGCAGCCACTGCTCGGTAAGGCGGACCAGACGCGCTGACTCCAATGAGGTCAGTGCGATCGAGAAGGTACCCCGCTTTCGCTGCAGTCGTGCCTGCGCCGCTTGCGCGGCCGCGTTCAGTAATTCATGACGCTGCAGGTCGGAACTCGCCACCAGCGCGTCACGGGTGGGTTCCGGCAAAGACTGCCAAAACGCAGCCAGCGTATCGTGAACAAGCTGCCCGCGCTCGCGATAATCGAACCCGTCGTGCGGCG
>DATEOP010000278.1:0-9017 GCA_035274065.1 Burkholderiaceae bacterium | reverse complement strand
TGAACTGCTGAACGACTGCGCGAGCATCGTTGAGGTCGACGACAAAACGGTGCTGATCAGTCACGTGTACATCGAGCGACGCTTGACTCCGCTCAATATTTTTCTGGCGCACGCCACCGATGCAGAGCTGGAGCACGCCGTTTGCGAGTATGGCAACGCGATCAAGGAGCTGGCCGCAGCCAATATTTTCCCGGGCGATATGCTTTACAAGAACTTCGGTGTCACGCGGCTTAACCGAGTTGTGTTCTATGACTACGACGAAATCGAATACATGACCACGTGCGACTTCCGTGCGGTCCCGCATGCGCGCAACGACGAGGATGAAATGTCCAACGAAGCGTGGTACGCGGTCGGCAAACATGACATGTTCCCGGAAAAGTGGGACACGTTTCTGCTCGGTGACGATCGGATTCGGGCAGCATTTACAAAACACCATGCTGATCTGCTGAAACCCGATTTCTGGAATATGCGCAAGTCGCGCATTCAAGCGGGGCACATGGAGAACGTGTTTCCTTATCCGCAATCCCTTCGATTCGATACTCGTTTTGGCGAGCCGCATGCGTCAGAATCCCCTTCCGGCCGCGCTTGATTGATTGCCTAACCAGATAAACACGCCATGAACGATCCCATCGTCATCGTTTCAGCCGCTCGAACACCGATTGGTGGCCTGCTGGGGGACTTCGCGTCGCTGCAAGCGCACCAGCTTGGCGCGGTCGCGATCAAGGCTGCCGTCGAGCGTGCCGGTATTGCGGGCGACGCGGTAGACGAAGCTTTGATGGGTTGTTGCCTGATTGCGGGTCAGGGGCAGGCGCCAGCGCGGCAGGCGGTACTCGGTGCTGGCCTGCCGCAGTCCGTCGGCGCGGTGACACTGTCGAAGATGTGTGGGTCGGGCATGCGCGCGATGATGTTTGCACACGACATGCTCGCCGCGGGCAGCGCTGATGTAATCGTGGCTGGCGGGATGGAGAGCATGACCAATGCTCCGCACTTGATGGTCAACGCCCGCAAGGGTTATCGCTACGGCGCGGTGACGACCTTTGATCACATGGCGCTCGACGGGCTCGAAGATGCGTACCAGCGTGGAAAGGCGATGGGTGTCTTCGCCGAGGACTGCGTCGCGAAGTATTGCTTTACGCGCGAACAACAGGATGAGTTTGCGATCGCCTCAACGGAACGCGCGATCAAGGCCAACAATGACGGCAGCTTTGCATGGGAAATCGCGCCGGTCGCCGTTGCGGGTAAAGGCGGCAGCGTTGAAGTGAACAGGGATGAGCAGCCGTTCAAGGCCAAGCTGGACAAGATTCGTGGCTTGAAGCCCGCGTTCAAAAAGGACGGCACGATCACTGCGGCAAATGCGTCGTCGATCTCCGACGGTGCGGCAGCACTGGTGATGATGCGGCAGTCGAGCGCCAACAAGGGCGCGGCGCAGCCGGTTGCGCGCGTGCTCGGGCACGTTGTGCATGCGGCGGCGCCCGAGTGGTTTTCGACAGCGCCGATCGGCGCGATCGAAAAGTTGCTGAAAAAAATTGGCTGGAAAGCTGCGGATGTCGACTTATGGGAAATCAACGAGGCGTTCGCCGCGGTGACAATGGCCGCGATGAATGAATTGAAGCTACCGCACGATAAAGTCAACGTGCATGGTGGCGCGTGTGCACTCGGTCACCCGATTGGTGCTTCGGGCGCGCGCATCGTAACCACGCTTCTTGGCGCATTGAAGAAAACCGGCGGCAAGCGAGGCATCGCAGCGCTTTGCATTGGCGGCGGCGAGGCGACTGCAATGGCGATCGAGCTGCTGTAGATGTTCGGCACGCACGATCTTCCCCTGTTTATCGTCACGGCATTTGTTTTGTATGCGACGCCCGGCGTTGACATGCTATTCACGCTGAGTCGCACGTTGCAGCACGGGTGGCGGATCGGCATAGCCGCAGCGCTCGGGATAACGGCGGGCTGCGTGGTGCATACGCTTGCCGCCGCATTGGGCCTCGCGGCGTTGCTGGCGGCCTCGGCTCTCGCCTTCACGGCAATAAAGTGGCTTGGCGCTGCGTATCTGCTGTGGCTCGCCTGGGGAATGCTGCGCGCATCGATGCGCGATTCCACCACTTCTTTGGCGGCGTCGGCGGCGGTGCCGGCATCGCAGGTCTTCGCGCAGGGATTCCTTACCAACGTACTGAATCCAAAAGTCGCATTGTTCTTTCTCGCACTGCTGCCGCAATTCATTTCGGTCGATGCCCCCGACAAAACAGCTGCGTTCTTGTTTCTTGGCACGGTGTTCGTTGCCGGTGGTGCGCTCTTTCTGGTCGCACTGGTCGCGCTTGCGCACAGGATGCGGGCATTCGGAGCCGGTCGAGTAGCCCGCCGTGTGTTGAACGCAGTCGGCGGCGCGCTGTTCGCGGCAGTGGCGATTCGACTGATGCAGGCTGAGCGCTGATGGCAACGGTGCTGGTGGTCGGCGCATCGCGCGGGATCGGTCTCGAGTTCGTTCGGCAATACGCTGGCGAAGGAAATCGCGTGATCGCCACGCATCGGTCTGCGGAGGCGGGCGAAAAGCTGCGCGCACTCGGCGCAGAGCCGGTGTTGCTCGATATGCTCGACGAATCGGCAGTGCTGAACTTCGGCGACAAGATGGCAAACGAAACTCTCGACATCGCGATCATCAACGCCGGCGTTGCCGGCCCGCGTGGGCAGGCCATCGCGTCGCCGGGCGGATTGGACTTCGACGCGGTGATGCACACGAACGTACGTGCACCGATGCAGCTGATTCCAATGCTGGCGCCCGCGCTCATTGCTTCACGCGGCAAGCTTGCTGTGTTGTCGAGCCGTATGGGTTCGCTGTCGCTGATGACAAACACTGCGAGCTGGCTTTATCGCACCAGCAAGGCGGCGCTCAATGCGGCACTCAAGACTGCAAGCCTTGAATACGGCCCGCAAGGTGTCGTCTGCATTGCGTTTCATCCCGGCTGGGTGCGTACCGATATGGGCGGTGGCGGCGCCGATATCGACGCTAAGACGAGTGTCGAAGGCATGCGCCGTGTACTGGCTTCCGCCAACGATTCTTCGAACGGCAAATTCATCAACTACAACGGCGAGCAACTGTCTTGGTAGAAGCAGCAAATCGACGCCGCCTGATTTCATCCGGTTCATCTTTCGAAGCGGTAGCCGGCTACAGTCGAGCCGTCGTGGATCACGACTACGTCCATGTGTCGGGCACCACGGGTTTCGACTATGCGGCCATGACGATCGATGACGACGTCGTCGCACAGACACACCAATGTTTTCGAAACATCAGCGCCGCACTGAGAGAAGCAGGCTGCGCGCTCGATGATGTGGTACGCGTGCATTACTACCTGACTGATGTGGCTTCATTTGAGCAGCTGGCACCGATCTTCGGCGAATACTTCGCTGAAGCGCGGCCGGCGGCAACTGCCATCGTGTGCGGACTGGTCGATACACGGATGAAAATCGAAATCGAAGTCACTGCGCGAATTCGATGCCTGTAACCGTTTTCGCAATGCTGGTGTTTGGTATCTGCTCGCTTCTCGGCGCCGGGCTGGTCGAAGTCGTGATGCGCAATTTTGCGGCGGAGGCCGGCGTGCCGACCTGGGTATTTATCATCGCTCCAGCTGCGCTATCGATGCTATTTGCTTTGCTGCTTTACCGGAACGCGGTCAGCAACGTCTCGGGTGTCAGGCAATCTTTGTCGCGCGCATTTCTGGTCGCGATCCTCACGTGGCTTGTGCTCGGCGTCTACATCAGCGCTCTATGGTGCCCCGCTTATCGCGCCCTGGGTTGCGCGCGAGACGTGGCCATCGTCCTCACGGCAGTAGGTGGCGGCCCATTGCTGCTTGCCGCGTTTATCGCGGGCACCATTGTCGGCATCGTAATGAACCGGCGCGTCGATTGGCTAACCTACAAAGGTGCGTCGCGCAAAACCATCGAATGAAGAGCGATGCCGACTGAAGAGCATCGCCTGTTGCGCGAATCATTGCGTGAATTTGCGGCCAAGCGCCTGGCACCATTTTCAGCTGACTGGGATCGCACCGCGACCTTTCCGAAGCAAGCCCTCGCCGAACTCGCGGCGCTCGGCACATTCGGCGTGGCCGTGCCCGAGCATTACGGCGGCTCAGGCATGGACACGACAGCGCTTGCAATCACGCTCGAAGAGATTGCCGCGGGCGATGGAGCAACCTCGACCATCATCAGCGTGAACAACTGCCCGGTGTGTGCCATCTTGCTGGCTTGGGGGAATGAGCCCCAGAAGCAAAAGTATCTGGTGCCGTTGGCCCAGGGCAAAATGCTCGGCGCGTTTTGCCTGACCGAGCCCCACGTCGGCTCTGACGCGTCTGCCCTTCGCACGACCGCGGTGCGAGACGGTGACCACTGGGTTCTAAACGGCGTCAAACAATTCATTACCAGCGGCAAGACCGCTGACGTTGCGATCGTGATGGCGGTCACCGACAAAGCGGCCGGCAACCGAGGCATCAGCGCGTTCGTCGTCGAGACGAAGATGCCAGGCTACGTGGTTGCACGCATTGAAGAAAAGATGGGACAACACGCGTCGGACACGGCGCAGATTCTGTTTGAGAATTGCCGTGTGCCATCAGAGAATCTGATCGGAGATGAGGGCGCGGGCTACAAGATCGCCCTGTCGGGACTGGAGGGCGGACGCATCGGAATCGCTTCGCAGGCACTCGGGATGGCACGCGCCGCGTATGAAGCGGCGTTGAAATACGCGCGAGAACGCGAGGCGTTCGGCAAGCCAATCTTTCAGCATCAGGCGGTGCAGTTTCGATTGGCAAACATGGCGACACAGTTAGAAGCGGCGCGGCAGCTGATTTATCACGCAGCGGGGCTGAAGGACGACGGGCAACCGTGCTTGAAGCAGGCGGCAATGGCGAAATTGTTCGCGTCTGAGATGGCCGAGACTGTGTGCTCGGATGCAATCCAGATTCACGGCGGCTATGGCTATGTTGCCGACTTCCCGGTCGAGCGCATTTACCGCGACGTGCGCGTGTGCCAGATCTATGAGGGCACCAGCGATATTCAGCGCATCGTGATCGCGCGACACTTATAAACGAAACTTCAATGACTCTAACCGCTACCGAGCGATTCTCCAATAGAGCGGACGCCTATGTGCGTGGCAGGCCATCGTATCCGCAGCAGCTCGTCGAAAAACTGCAGCAAGCCGGTGCGCTCAAGCCTGGGCAATGCGTCGTTGACTTGGGAGTCGGAACGGGGCTTTCGGCTGAGCCATTTCTTCGCAGCGGCTACTCGGTGATCGGAGTCGAGCCGAACGAGGCCATGCGACTGGCGGGCGACCAGCAACTGGCCGCGTACGCAGCCAACGGAAGTGCCTACCGAAGCGTTGCCGGCACGGCCGAAGCCACCACGCTTCCCGACGCAATCGCCGATCTGGTGATTGCGGGGCAGGCGTTTCACTGGTTCAACATCGAACGCTCTGCAATCGAGGCACGGCGCATCCTTCGGCCCGGCGGCTGGGCTGCGTTGATCTGGAACGACCGGCAATCGACCGGCAGTGCATTTCTGGCCGGTTATGAAGCGCTGCTGCGCTCGCATGGCATCGACTATGCGAACACAGTTCACCGCCATATCGACGAGAAAGGCATTGCGCAATTCTTTGCGCCTGCACAGGTATCGATTGCAACGTTCGATAATCCGCGCGAGCTGCAGCGGGAAGATCTGTTGGCTCTGGCGGGATCGGCATCGTATCTTCCCGCGCCGGGCGATCCGCGCCATGCAGCGATGCTATCCGCCCTGAACGCGCTGTTCGATGCTCACGAACGGAACGGCAGTGTGCAGATGATGTATCTCACACGCATGCATTACGCGCGATTGAGCTGAGGCCGGAATCACAGGAGACGCGATGCCCAACCCCATCGAATTTCACTTCGACTTTTCGTCTCCTTATTCGTATATCGCTTCCGAACAGATCGAATCAGTCGCCGCGCGGCACGGACGCACCGTCGACTACAAACCGGTATTACTTGGCGCTGTCTTCAAGGCTTCCGGCGGCGCGCCCCTAACCGAGCAGTACGGCCCAAAGGCGAATTACGCAAAGCGCGACTTCGAACGATCGGCGCGTTTTGCCGGCGTACCGTATCGACAGCCGAGTCGATTTCCGATCGGAAGCGTGGCAGCGAAGCGCTCGGTCGTATGGCTAAAGCAGCATCAGCCTGAACTCGTGGCGCCGTTTATTCACGCGGTTTATCGCGCCTTTTTTGTCGAAGATCGCGACATTTCGGACGCAGCCGTCGTTGGGGACATCGCACGCCAGGTCGGCATTGATCCTGATGCGCTCGCCGCCGGTGTGCAACAACCCGACGTCAAGGACCGGTTAAGGGCGCTGGTCGATCACGCGATTGAGGCCGGCATCTTCGGCGCTCCGACAATCATCGTCGATGGCGAGCCTTTCTGGGGTAACGACCGGATTCCGCAGATTGAGCGCTGGCTGGAAACCGGCGCTTTTTAAGTTCATCCCGAGTCGCGATGTCGCTCGACTTTCTTCCGAGTGCAACCGACCTCGCGCGATTCCAGTTCGCGTTCACGATCGTCTGGCATTTTCTGTTTCCTGCGTTCACGATCGGGCTCGCCAGCTATCTCGCCGTGCTCGAGGCCCGATGGCTGTGGACCGGCAACGATCTGTATCTCGATACGTTCCGCTACTGGCTTCGCATCTTCGCCATTGCTTTCGCGATGGGGGTGGTCTCCGGCATCGTCATGTCCTATCAGTTCGGCACGAACTGGTCGGTATTTGCGGATCGCACCGCGGCGGTGCTCGGTCCGCTGCTCGGCTACGAAGTACTGACGGCATTTTTCCTCGAGGCGGGCTTCCTCGGCGTGATGCTGTTTGGCTTGAACCGAGTCGGAAAACATCTGCACTTTGTCGCGACGTGCCTGGTGGCGGGTGGCACGTTGCTGTCGGCGTTCTGGATTCTGGCTGCCAATTCATGGATGCAAACACCGAGGGGTCATAGTCTTGGCGCAGATGGCAGGTTCACACCGGAAAGCTTCTTCGAGATCATCTTTAACCCATCGTTTCCATATCGATTCGCACACTCGGTGACCGCTGCGTATCTGACGACGGCCTTCATCGTCGGCGCGGTCGGCGCCTACCATCTTCTGCGCGATGCGAATAACCCCCGGGCACGTGTGATGTTCTCAATGGCGATGTGGATGGCTGCAATCGTTGCACCACTTCAGCTTGTGATCGGCGACCTGCACGGCGTCAATACCTTCGAGCACCAGCCTGCGAAGGTGGCAGCGATGGAAGGCCATTTCGAGACAGAGCGGCACGCGCCTTCGATTCTTTTCGGTCTACCCGATGCAACGGCGGGCGAAACGCGCGCCCAGATTGCAATCCCCGGACTCGCAAGCCTGTATCTGACTCACGACTGGAACGGCGAGGTCAGGGGACTGAAGGAGTTCCCGCGCGAGAACTGGCCAACCAACATCCCGCTGGTGTTCTGGGCGTTTCGCGTGATGGTGGGCATCGGGCTGCTGATGATCGCGCTCGGTTTTGTGTCGCTGATGTTCCGATGGCGCGGTCGTCTGTTCAACACGCCCTGGTTGTTGCGCTGGGCTGTCGCGATGGGTCCGTCCGGTCTGGTCGCTGTCACCGCTGGCTGGATTGTCACCGAGGCTGGACGACAACCATTTACGGTGTATGGACTGCTGCGCACGGCCGATAGTGTGTCGCCAATCGGTCAGCCAGGCGTGGCCGCATCGCTCGCTGTTTTCATTGCGGTGTACTTCGTCGTGTTCGGCGCCGGTATCTGGTTTTTGTTGCGACTGTTTGGCCAGCCACCGCAGCCACACCAGCCGGGGCCAACGCCAGGGCAGCCGGTGCGCACCGCGGGCATCACGCCCGCGCCGGCAGTCATCGACCGCGCACCGAACACCGGGCTCACAGCAAATACGGCGGTAAGCGATGGCGCTTGAACTTACTTTGATATGGGCGTTCCTGATCGCGACGGCGGTCTTTCTCTATGTATGCATGGACGGTTTCGATCTCGGCGTTGGTATTCTATTTCCTGTCGTGCACGACCGATCGGAGCGCGACGTAATGGTCAACTCGGTCGCACCGGTATGGGATGGGAATGAAACGTGGCTGGTGCTCGGCGGCGGCGGTCTGTTTGCCGTGTTCCCGCTCGCCTACGCAACGATCTTCCCCGCGCTCTATATGCCGCTGATATTGATGTTGCTCGCACTCGTGTTCCGCGGCGTGTCGTTCGAGATGCGATTTCGCGTCGACAGCGAGGGCTCGCGCCTATTCTGGGATCGATCGTTTTCGTGGGGCAGCTATGCAGCCGCGTTCTGCCAGGGCATTTGCCTCGGTGCGCTGGTGCAAGGAATACGCGTCGAGGGTCGTGCGTATGCCGGCGGATGGTGGGACTGGCTGACACCCTTCAGTGTTCTTACAGGGGTTGCGCTCGTTGCCGGGTATGGGCTGCTCGGCGCTTGCTGGCTGATGTGGAAAACCGAAGGCGAACTGCAAGCACGCTTTCGAACGCTCGCACGAACCCTCGGCATGGCAACGCTCGCATTCATCGCAATCGTGTCGATCGCGATGCCGTTTCTGCAGGAGGCCTTTCGCGCACGCTGGTTTAGCTGGCCCACGATGCTTTACGCAGCGCCCGTTCCTGCCCTTGTCGTATTGCTGGCCTGGCGATTTTTTAGCGCACTTCAGCGGCGCGAGGAGTTAGCACCTTTCTTATGCGCACTCGGGCTGTTCTTACTTTCTTATGTCGGCCTCTGCATCAGCCTGTGGCCGCATATCGTGCCGCCGAGTATCACGATCTGGGAGGCTGCCGCGCCCGCTGCTTCGCAGATGTTTTTGCTGATCGGCACGTTGTTTCTTTTACCGCTGATTCTCATCTATACCGGGTACGTGTACTGGCTGTTCCGCGGCAAAGTGACGAGCGCGCATGGCTATCACTGAAACACCGCCACTCGTTCGCCGCCTGATCTGGTTTGCGATCCTGTGGGTGGGCGGTGTGGCT
>DATEOP010000277.1:0-2078 GCA_035274065.1 Burkholderiaceae bacterium | reverse complement strand
AACCAACTACTCGCCGCGTTGCTGGCATACCGAGCAGTGTTTTACCTGGGGCCGCTGGTAGTTGCCGGGCTCGTCTACGTTGCACTCGAAGTCACGTCGCGTCGCCGGCATGCAAAATCGTCTCGTGCAGTTCGCACACATGCATGAAGGCTCTTTCCTTTCGTTCAAGCGACTCACTGCTGCACGACGCGCCAATCGTTAGCAATACTGACCCTACGTTATTTTTTACGTTCATCGCCTACGCCACTATTAGCTGGAGTTCTCATGCGTAATCGCCCTCTAGGCCGTACTGGCTTGTTCGTTTCCGAACTTTGTCTTGGCACGATGACCTTCGGCGGTGGCGAAGGCATGTGGGCGCAGATTGGAAATCTGCAGCAAGCCGACGCCGAGCGGCTGGTTGGGCAATCGATCGATGCCGGCATTAACTTCATCGACACCGCCGACATGTATTCGGGCGGCCTGGCTGAGCAGATTACTGGGCAGGCGCTGAAGAACCTGAAGGTGCCGCGCGAAAGCGTCGTGATTGCGACCAAAGTCTTTGGCGACATGGGGCCTGGACCGAATCAGCGCGGCGCTTCGCGCTCGCACATCCTGGACGGCGTGAAAGCGAGTCTGAAGCGTCTGCAGCTCGATCACATCGATCTGTATCAGATTCATGCCTTCGATGCCGCTACACCGATCGAAGAGACGGTGCGCGCACTGGACCAGCTGGTGCGGCATGGACACGTCCGCTATGTCGGCGTATCCAACTGGGCCGCGTGGCAGATCGTTAAGGCGGTGGGCATCGCCGAGCGGCTCGGCCTCGCGCGCCCCGAGTCATTGCAGGCGTACTACACAATTGCCGGGCGTGATCTCGAGCGTGAAATCATTCCGATGTTGCGCAGCGAGGGCATCGGCCTGCTGGTGTGGAGTCCGCTTGCAGGTGGGTTGCTGAGCGGCAAGTTCGGCCGCGAACAGAAGGCAGAACAAGGAAGCCGTCGCACGACATTCGACTTTCCGCCGGTGAACGTTGAGCGTGCGTATGCGTGCATCGATGCGATGCGGCCGATCGCGCAAGCGCATGGCGCGTCGGTGGCGCAGATCGCGATTGCATGGCTGCTCGCGCAGCCACAGGTCACCAGTGTGATCATCGGTGCCAAACGGCCGGAGCAGCTCACGGACAATATCGCCGCTGCCAAAGTCAAGCTGAGCACCGATGAATTGAAGCAGCTCGATGAAGTCAGTCGCCTACCTGCCGAGTATCCGGGATGGATGCTGGATCGGCAGGGTCAACAACGGCGCAAGCAAATGAGCGAAGGTCAGATCCAGCGATGACAATCGCGCCAATCTCCGCGCTGCCGCGGCATGGCTGAATCGGGCACGGCCGAGGCGTATCCGACGCCAGAGAATTCGCGCCAGCGCGCGGCGTTGCTGCTGGCCTTCGCTCTGATCCTCGTGTGGGGAATCAATTTCAGCGTGCAAAAAGCGGTGTTCAATGCGGTTGAACCCGGCGGCTTCTTATTCATTCGCTACTTGATCATGCCGATGTGCGCGGCCGCTTTGCTGTGGCAGCGCTACGGCATTCAGTGGCCGCGGCTGCCACGGTCGGAACTGTGGGCACTGCTGCGGCTTGGCTTGCTCGGTCACCTGATGCATGTCGGCCTGGTGACGTTTGGCATTCATTGGTCGACTGCCTTCTCAAGTTCGCTGATTCTGGCGTGCGGACCGGTGTTCACATTGCTGTTGCTGCGCCGTCTTGGAATCGAGCGGCTGACGCGGGCGCAGATCGCGGGCGTCGCAGTCGCGTGCGTCGGCGTGCTGATTTTTCTCTCCGACAAGCTGCTTGGCGCGCAATGGCGCGCCGGCGGTGGGGACCTGGTGTTGTTGATTGCTGCATTCTTCTTTTCAGCTTATACGGTGGCCGCCAAGCCGTTGATCGAACGCCATGGTGGTGTGCTGGTGATGGCCTACGCCACGTTGTTCGGGTGTGTGCCGGTTCTGCTGCTCAGCGCGCCGGCCGGGCTTCAGGTGGACTGGAGCGCAGTTCCATTGAGGATTTGGGCGGGCCTGTTGTGGGCGATCGTGCTTTCCGCGTTTAT
>DATEOP010000276.1:0-3728 GCA_035274065.1 Burkholderiaceae bacterium | reverse complement strand
GCTATGCACGCGGCCGAAAGCGCGCCCGTGGAAGCGGCCGGTGCGACCAACGAGACCGGCGTTTCATGTCCATCGTGCACTTTGGCGTGCTGCGCGGCATTAGCGCCCGACCCTGCGCAAGTGGCCGCGACGCAGCAGACGCGCAGCTTTGTTGCGCCGGTCATTGAAAGCTCGTTTGTCAACGCAGTCGCTGATGCGCTGGAGCGACCTCCACGCATAGCCTGATCCACACGCCGGTCCGCCGGCGAGGTTGCGAGTCCGATCGTCGGATTTCGCTGATGCGGCAACGCCGCCTCGGAGATCAGAATGTTCAAAGGCCTTTTTGCGGCTGCGATCGCGGCAGCCGCGCTGCGTTGTGTCGCAGCCCCCGTCGGCTTTGCTGACAGCTGGATGGTGATGGGTGAATTCGGCCGCGAGTTCAAGCAGCTCGATGCGATGTACAGCCCCACCGCGCGCTATTCGATCGCCGCCACTGTCACGCAGATGGAAGACGCGGATCAGCGTACCCGCGTCAATTTGGCTGTCGTGCACTACAACCGATTGCTGTGGCGGCGAAACGGGCCGGAGTCGCAATTCAACGGCTATCTTTCGGCCGGCGCTGGCTGGAGTACTGAAACTAAGCGATCCAATGCGGCATTCCAGACCGACAAAGATCAAGCCGTGGCGGCGATCGGCGCCCAGATCGACTATGAAACCCGGCTGATTTACCTGGCTGGCAAGACCCATTACTGGAAATCGTCTCGCTTTACTGTCGGCTATAACAGCGTGCAAGCGGGCTTCGCCTTTTACAAGACAGGATGGGATGACACACAGCCCTGGTTAATTGCTGAAATCAGCCGTATGCCAGGCGTCAGCGACGAGTATGACAAGGCTCTTTATCTCCGCCTCGTGAATAAGGGATTTTTTTTAGACGTCGGCATCGACGATGATCGTCGGCCCAAACTTAACTTTCGCTACACGTTTTAGGAGTTCGGATGAAAACCATAATTGCTGTACTTTCTTTGTCATTGGCCGCCGCATCTGTTGGCGCACAGACCGGTACGCCGTCTACCATCAAGGCCGAAGTGAACGGCATGGTGTGTGCGTTCTGTGCACAAGGCATTGAGAAAAAGATGAAAGCGATGCCTCAGGCGAGCGACGTGTTTGTCAATCTCGATAAGCGATTGGTTGCGGTCGAAATGAAGCCGGGCCAAACGGTCTCGCACGACACGATCAAGGCCGCGATCGCTGACTCCGGTTACGACGTGGTCAAGATCGAGACCGTGCCGACGTCAGTGAAGAATCTGAAAGCCCAGTTGAAGTGAAAGGCGTTCGCGCGCCAGGCCCCACAAGGCATGATCACTTGGATAGCCAAATTCGAAGTGCGCGTGCAGCGTCGCTGCTGAGTATCTTCACGTCGAGCAGCACGCTTGTCTGCTGTGCATTACCGGCGCTGCTGGTAGCGCTCGGTGCCGGTGCTGCGCTCTCTGGTTTGGTATCCGCGGTTCCACAACTGGTATGGCTCTCGGCCAACAAGCCGTTTGTCTTCGGTCTGGCGGGGCTGATGATTGCAGCCGCTGGGTGTTTGCAGTGGCGGACACGGTCGGCCCCGTGTCCCGCCGATCCGGTACTGGCTTCCGCCTGCGTGCGAGCACGACGGGTATCAGCATCGATCTACGCCGGCTCGGTCGCCATATTTGGCGTGGAGGTCCTGTTCGCCTTCGTGTTGCCTACGTTTTTGGGTTAGCGCCAACGCGCCTTTACACGGTAATCGCCATGCGACAATCCGGCCCCGAGCGCCGACGCGCGCAGCCGCATGCGGGCTCGGCGAACAATTAGAAGATGAGAGACGACGCGCTCGTTCAAATCGATCACGTGACGTTTGGCTACGACCGCCGTCGCATCGTGCTGCACGACATCACCATGTCGTTTCCGCGCGGCAAAGTCATCGCGATCATGGGGGGCTCCGGATGCGGCAAGACGACGCTGTTGCGGCTTATCGGCGGCATGCTGACGCCCCTTAAAGGCCACATCATGTTCGATGGCGAGCATGTCAATCCGCGCGATCGAGAGGCGCTTTTCAGGTTGCGGCGTCGTGTTGGATTGTTATTTCAGTTCGGTGCGCTGTTTACGGATCTGACCGTGTTTGACAATGTCGCCTTTCCGCTGCGCGAGCACACCGACCTGCCGTTTCCAATGTTGCGCGATCTGGTATTGCTGAAGTTAAACGCGGTTGGATTACGTGGCGCAGCGCTGCTGAAGCCGTCTGATCTGTCGGGCGGCATGGCGCGGCGTGTGGCACTCGCACGAGCCATTGCACTCGACCCCGAGCTCATCATGTACGACGAGCCATTTGCGGGTCTCGATCCGATTTCGCTTGGTGTGGCGGCAAATCTGATTCGCGAGCTTAACGATGCGACCGGTGCGACGTCGCTCGTTGTTTCGCACGACGTCCGGGAATGTTTCAAGATCAGCGATTACGTTTACGTGATGTCAGCGGGACGCATCGTCGGCCACGGGACTGCTGCCGAAGTCGAAGCCTCCGATCATGAGGAAGTGAGGCAATTCATTCGCGGCGAGCCCGATGGACCCGTCAAGTTCCACTACCCTGCGAAGCCGTTCGCACAGGACCTCGGGCTGCGCGCATGAGGCTAGCCAACACGCTGCCGCGGCTGGGGGTGCGAGCGCTGGACGTTCTGCGCGGCCTTGGCCATGCGACGTTCTTCGTCGTTGACCTGCTGCGTAATTCGTTATCAGCGGTTTCGCGCCCGTTTTTAACGATCGCGCAAATTCATGCGATTGGTAATCGGTCACTGGTCATTATTCTGGCGTCGGGCCTGGCGGTTGGGTTCGTCCTCGCCTTGCAGGGCTATTACACGCTGAGCCGGTACGGTGCAACGGAGTCGTTAGGTTTGGTTGTCGCACTGTCTTTGGTACGCGAACTAGGACCCGTCGTCACAGCGTTATTGTTTGCAGGCCGCGCCGGCACTTCGCTGACCGCCGAAATCGGCTTGATGAAAGCGGGCGAGCAACTTGCCGCAATGGAAATGATGGCGGTCGATCCCAAGGCGCGCGTGCTGGCACCGCGCCTGTTGGCTGGGCTGATATCGATGCCGCTGCTGGCGGCGCTCTTTTCCGCGATCGGCATACTCGGCGGCTATGTGGTGGGCGTGCTGATGATCGGGATCGATTCGGGTGCTTTCTGGTCGCAAATGCAGAATGGAGTCGACGCGGTCGATGACGTCGGCAACGGTATTGTTAAGAGTTTCGTGTTCGGGGTCGCATGCACGGTCACCGCGCTGTATCAAGGATTTGAGGCAACGCCGACGCCCGAGGGCGTATCGGAAGCCACCACGCGCACGGTCGTGATTTCTTCGCTGTTAGTACTGGGTCTCGACTTTGTGCTTACCGCGCTGATGTTCAGCTCGCCGCACTAGCTATTCGATTGGAGACGTTCGATGGGACGCAAAGGAGTTGAAACGCTGGTCGGGCTTTTCGTACTGCTCGGCATCCTTGCGATATTGTTCCTGGCGCTACGGGCCGCGAACCTAGGCAACTTTGTCGTCGGTGAAACCTATTTGGTTACAGCGCGCTTCGACAACATCGGTGGCTTGAAGGTGCGCGCGCCGATTAAGAGCGCGGGAGTGACAGTAGGCCGTGTCAAGGCGATCGTGCTCGACACCGACACCTATCAGGGTCGAGTGACGATGGAACTTGAGCGAGGTGTGATGTTCCCGAGCGACACATCG
>DATEOP010000275.1:0-9415 GCA_035274065.1 Burkholderiaceae bacterium | reverse complement strand
CGAGTGCGGTCTACCACCGTCTGCGCGAAAGAAAACAGCGCTTCACGCGTGCCGGTGACCGGTAGCACCTGTGTTGATGGATCAAGCGCTTTTAAGCGATAACGACGCACCGCCCACGCGGCGATCGCCTCACGCAGCTGCGGTACACCGGCGGTCAGAGGGTAGCTTGCGACACCCGACAGCGCCTTCGCATACGCCTCGAGGATGAAGGGCGGAGTAGGGTGCTTCGGTTCGCCGATCGAGAGGTTGATCGGCGCAAGGGCCGCGGGTTGAATCCCGGCGAACAATTGGCGCAGCCGCTCAAAGGGATACGGCTGCAGGCGATCGAGATCAGGATTCAAGGCTGCTCGGGTTCGCAGTACCGGATGTTTCCTCTCGGACCTGCACGTGGGGCTCAGGCTTCCAGCGTTTCTTTCGATGCTCGGCGGTC
Organism: Burkholderiaceae bacterium; assembly: GCA_035274065.1. Lineage (GTDB taxonomy): Bacteria > Pseudomonadota > Gammaproteobacteria > Burkholderiales > Burkholderiaceae_F > JACCZX01. Next base: position 8,985 of record DATEOP010000275.1, on the reverse strand, counting down.
ACCGTCGTGAAAATGCCTCCGCGCACGTACCAGTTTGAGGTCAGGCGCATGAAGCGGGGTGCAATTGCCTTCACCAGGTCGTCCAGGATGGCGTTCGTGACGGCTTCATGAAACGCGCCTTCGTTTCGATACGACCACATATAAAGCTTCAGGCTCTTCAACTCGACGTTGCGCTTGTCGGGAACGAAGTCGAGCACCATCGTGGCAAAGTCCGGCTGACCCGTAAGCGGGCACAGGCATGTGAACTCTGGAATCTTCATCCGCACCCAGTAATCGCGCTGCGGCGACGGGTTGGCGAAAGTTTCCAGGATCTTCGATGGGCGTGTGGCCATGCCGGAGAATTCAGAAGAATAAGACAGAGAGAAATGAGACAGGCTTGCACGGTATTATAAGAAGATCGCACCGGAAGACCGCGACTGCACTCTCGAACGCTTTGCGCATCTTGCATGCGCTCCACATCACAATCCCTAAAGAAAACGTGCGCCTTCGGCAGATCAGACTCGCCGGATTTAAATCATTTGTCGATCCGACGCCGATTGACGTACCCGGCACGCTGGTAGGAGTCGTCGGTCCGAACGGTTGCGGCAAGTCGAACGTTATCGACGCCGTGCGCTGGGTGCTTGGCGAGAGCAAGGCGGCCGAGCTTCGCGGCGAATCGATGCAGGACGTGATATTCAACGGCTCCGGCGATCGAAAACCCGCAGGCCGCGCGAGCGTCGAGCTTGCGTTTGACAATCATGAAGGCGGCTCGGGGCACAAGCTGGGCGGCGCCTGGGCGCAGTACGCCGAGATATCGGTCAAGCGTGTGCTGACGCGCGACGGGTCGTCCAGCTATTACATCAACAACCAGAATGTGCGCCGGCGCGACGTGCACGACATGTTCCTCGGCACCGGACTGGGACCGCGCGCGTACGCGATCATCGGTCAGGGCATGATCTCGCGCATCGTCGAGGCACGGCCCGAAGAGCTGCGCATCTTCCTCGAGGAAGCCGCGGGCGTGTCGAAGTACAAGGAGCGCCGCCGCGAAACCGAGAACCGGTTGGCCGACACACGCGACAACCTGACGCGCGTCGAAGATATCCTGCGCGAGCTCGATACACAGATCGGCAAGCTCGAGCAGCAAGCGGCGGTGGCACAGACCTACCGCTCATTGCAGGCAACTCACGACGAGCAGCAGCAACTGTTGTGGCTGACTCGCAGGCGCGAGGCTGACGCCGAGCGCGACAGGATGGTGCGCGATATCGGCAATCGCACAGTCGCATTGGACGCTCACGTCGCTGAGTTGCGCAGCGCTGAACGCGCGCTCGAAGACATTCGAAACGCGCACTTCGCCGCCAGCGACGCCGTTCACAACGCGCAAGGCGCGATGTTCGAAGTCAACGCCGAAGTCGCGAAGCTGGAGTCGGAAATAAGGCTGATTGCCGAAAGCCGGACACGCTTGTCTGCACAAATCGATTCATTGATTGCAACACGTAATGTTCGCCAGACCGAACAGGGTGAGCTTCGCCAGCGTGCGGTGGAGCTGGTGCAGACAATTGCCGATATCGCGCAGCAGCTCGAGAATGCAAAGGCAAGCGTTTCGGCGCATGAATCGAAGCTGCCTCAGCTTGAGCAAGCGTACAGCGCCGCGCGTGACGCGGTGACCGCCGCGCAGGCCGAGGCCGCCCTGGCAGAGCAGTCGATCGAGGCGGCAGCCGCCGAGCAGCGCAATGCAGATCGTCAACTGGCGCAGCTGACGCAGCGTCGCGAGCGCCTCAGCGAGGAGCAGGCATCGATCGGATCACCTGACGAAGAGCAACTGGCGGATTTGAAACAGCAGCTTGCGAAGCATGAGAGTGAGATTGCCGGCCATTCTGAAACGCAGCAGCGCAGCGACGCGAGCGTCGATCGTTTGACAGAAGACCGGCAGCAGCGCATCGACGACCGCACTCGCCAGGGTGAGGTGCTCGCGAGACTGGAGGCGCACCTGCAGGCGCTGAAACAGGTACAGGCCAGTGTGGAAGCGAATGCCAAGCTTGATCCATGGCTCCGCGCCCAGGGGCTGGAAAATCTGCCGCGCCTTTTTCGCAAGCTGGTCGTCGAACCGGGTTGGGAGACTGCTTTCGAAGCTGTTTTGCGCGAGCGCGTGCAGGCGGTAGAGGTCGGCAAGCTCGACACGATTGGCGGCCTGGTTGCGGACGCACCGCCCGCGCGCGTGACGTTCTATTCAACCAGCGGCGCGGTTCAAAAAGATGCGAGCGATGTGCCGCCGCTGGTGGGATTACGCCGGCTCAGCGCGTTGGTGCGCACGCATGATGCCGCCTTCGCCGCCTTGCTCACAGACTGGCTCGCCAATGTGTTCGTCGCCGATGATCTTGCAATGGCGCTCGCTGCGCGCGACAAATTGCCTGCGGGCGGCCAATTTGTTGTCCAGGCAGCGCACCGTGTGTCGCGGCACGATGTGCACTTTTACGCGCCGGACGATCAGGCTTCCGGCCTACTCGCGCGTCGGCTCGAGATAGAGAACCTGGAGCGTGAGGTCCGTGCGCAACGGTTGATCGCGGAACAAGCAACTGCCGCGGTAGCGCGCGTCGAGGCTGACTTGAAATCGGCACAGCAGGCGCGCGATGCCGCGCGGCAGGAGGCCGAAGCGCGCAGGGCACAAATGCACGCGCTGCAGCTCGAATCGGTTCGCCTGGAGGAGCTGATCGAGCGAATCCGGCATCGGACCCGTCAGATCGATGCTGAGGTGCAGGAGATCGAGACTAACGAGCGCGAAGCGCGCTTGCAGCGCGAACAGGCAGAGGCTCGCTTTCAGCAGTTCGACGCTGAATTGGCGCCGCGCCAGGAGGCAGTTGAGCGCGCGCGTTTGACCTACGAGGAGGCCGATCGCGCGCTGCGCGCGGCACGCGAAGAGCAACGTGTGCTTGACACGGCGCGGCAGCATTGCGAGTTCGCGCTGAATGCGAACCGCGAGCGCGAGGTCGATCTAACACAAGGCGCCGAGGCGGCGAGCGCAGATGCGAAGCGTTTAAGCGATGAAATCGAGCGCGCTGAAGACGAATTGAAGCGGCTCGACGACAGCGGTGCTCGCGCCGGTCTCGCGGACTGGCTCGCGCGGCGCTCGGCTGCCGAAGAAGCGTTGCGGCATGCACGCAGTCATCTGGACGATTTCGCGCAGCAGCTGCGCGCGGCTGACGAGAAGCGGATCACGCTGGAACGTGACGTGCAACCGCTGCGCGACAGGCTTACCGAGCTGCAGCTGAAAGAGCAGGCGGCGCGGCTGACTGCGGAGCAGTTTTCAACTCAGCTTGCCGAGGCGGGTGCCGATGAAATGGCGCTGACCGCGAAACTCACGAAGCCTCCGCAGAAGGCCGCTGCGCTGCAGGCGGAGATCGCGCGTCTATCGCAGGAAATAGAAGCGCTCGGAGCCGTTAATCTCGCCGCGCTCGAAGAGCTGACGACGTCGCGTGAGCGAAAGAACTTTCTCGATGCGCAGTCTGCTGACCTGACCGCGGCGATCACGACGCTTGAAGACGCGATTCGCAAGATCGATCGCGAAACCCGTCAGATGCTGCAGCAGACATTCGATGCGGTGAACGTTCAGTTCGGCCAGCTGTTTCCCAAGCTCTTTGGAGGTGGCGAGGCGCGGCTCATCATGACCGGCGAAGAGATACTCGACGCCGGTGTGCAGGTGATGGCGCAGCCGCCGGGCAAGCGCAATAGCACGATTCACCTGCTCTCCGGAGGCGAGAAGGCACTGACCGCGATTGCCTTGGTGTTTGCGCTGTTCAAGTTGAATCCAGCGCCGTTTTGCCTGCTCGATGAGGTCGATGCGCCGCTCGACGATGCAAATACCGAACGTTTCTGCCAGCTGGTTGAGTCGATGACCGACAAGACGCAGTTCATGTTCATTACGCACAACAAGATCACCATGGAGATGGCGCAGCAACTGGTCGGTGTGACGATGCAGGAGCAAGGGGTCTCGCGCATCGTCGCGGTCGATATCGACAGCGCCGTGCGCTTGACAGCCGAGGCCGCGTAGCTCGCGCGACCATGAGACCGTTAACCTGGGTGCTGCTTGCGATCGCAGCAGTCCTGTTGATTGCGCTTTATCTGTATGGCAAATGGCAGGAGCGCAAATCGGCCGGGCTCGATGACCGCGACAGCGATCTTGACGCTGAAACAACCGAACGCCCGCTACCCGATCGAGCGACTTTGGCCCGCACGGCACGCAACGCCCGAAACACCACTCAGGCGCCAGTTCGGATTGAGCCAACTATAGGGCCTTCGCCCGAGCCCAGTCCGAGCAGTGAGCTTCTTAATGATGATGCGACCGCGGCAACGCAGCGCGTGGGCGGATGGATTGAAGATGCGCTGCTGGATGTCATGCTCGAGCTGCGATGCACGCACGCGTTCGATGGCGTAGCAGCCCTCGAGGCGCGCGCGCAGCTCGACCGGCTTGCACTTCCGCTGCCGATCCACCTGGCGGTGTGGGACAGCAAGGCCGGATGCTGGAGCCTGCCGGACCGCTTCGGTTTCTATTCCGAGATGTTGATCGCGGTGCAGCTCGCCACGCGGCGTCATTCGTTAAGTGAAATTGACGCCTCGCGTTTCATTGCGACCATTCAGCAAATCGCAGTCTCGATTGACGCGGACTTCGATCCACCCGACGTTGGCCGGCTGGTGCAGCAGGCAGCGGCACTCGATACGACGTGCGCGCGCTTCGACGTTCAGATCACACTGACACTGGAGGCACTGGCAGAGCAGTGGAGCCACGCAAACGTCGACGCAGCGGCGATTGAGGCCGGCTTGAGCGGCGTCGAGCGCGAGCGTTGGGAGCGGGTCGACGCTGAGCGTCCGATTGCGCTTTCGATGACTTCTGCAGCGGCGTTTCCCACACAGCGGCTGACGCTTGCGCTCGACGTACCGCGCTCGAGCGCCGATCCATCACCGTTATCGATATTGTTCGACGTTGCGCATCAGCTGGCTGCGCGCCTGAACGCGCGCGTTGTCGACGACAACGGTCGCATAGTCGAATCGACCGCACGATCGATGATTGAGGTCGAGCTCGAAAAGCTTGCGGGTGACATGCGCGCTGCAGGTATCGAGCCGGGTTCGGTGCGGGCGCGCCGTTTGTACGTCGGTTGACGCCGCGATGGCGCGCGCAAAGCCGTTGGCCGACAACGTTCGGCGCCTGCGTGAGCAGATCATGCAAGCAGATCATGATTACTACCTTCTAGATCAGCCAACATTGCCCGACGCTGAGTACGATCGGTTGATGAGCGAGCTGCAGGCGCTCGAGGCCGCGCACCCGGAGCTGATCACGCCGGATTCGCCAACGCAACGCGTCAGCGGTGCGGCAAGCCGAGAGTTTCGAGCAGTTCGTCACGCGGCGCCGATGCTGTCGCTGAACAATGCCTTCGACGAGGCGAGCGTCGCTGCTTTTGATGCACGCGTCCGGGAAGGACTGGCGCGTGCGGGCGCGCCTGTGCAGCAGATCGAGTACGCCTGCGAGCTGAAATTCGACGGTCTCGCGGTCAATCTGCGCTATGAACGCGGTGAGCTGGTTCTCGGTGCGACGCGTGGTGACGGTGCCGTTGGCGAGGACGTCACCGCGAATATCCGCACGATTCGCGCAATTCCGCTGCGTCTGAAACGCGCGCCAGAGGTGGTTGAGGTTCGCGGCGAAGTGATGATGTTCAAGCGCGAGTTCGAGCGATTGAATGAGCGGCAGCGGGAAAAGGCGCAGCGCGAGTATGCGAATCCTCGCAACGCAGCGGCCGGCGCCCTTCGGCAGCTCGATCCTCGCATCACCGCACAGCGTTCGTTGCGCTTTTATGCATACGGGCTCGGCGAGCTGCGGGGCGCGCCAGAACCTGCAACGCATGCAGCGCTGCTCGACTGGCTCGTGGGTCTCGGTGTCCCGGTCGCGCACGAGCGAGCGGTCGTCGAAGGTGTGGCCGGTTGCCTGCACTTCTACCAAGCGGTGGGCGAGCGGCGATCGACACTACCGTACGAGATCGATGGCGTGGTCTACCGAGTCAATTCGCGCGCCGATCAGCAGGTGCTCGGCTACGTCTCGCGCGCACCGCGCTTTGCGATTGCGCACAAGTTTCCAGCACAGGAAGCCGTGACGCAGTTGACCGGCATCGATATCCAGGTTGGCCGCACCGGGGCGCTTACCCCGGTGGCGCGTCTTGCACCGGTTTTTGTCGGCGGTGTCACGGTCACCAGTGCCACGCTGCACAACGAAGACGAGATCCGGCGCAAAGACGTGCGCATTGGCGACACCGTGATCGTGCGGCGCGCCGGTGACGTGATTCCAGAAGTCGTTGCGGTCGTTCCCGATCGCAGACCGAGCAGCGCCAAAGTGTTCAAGATGCCGACGCGCTGTCCAGTATGTGCGTCGCTTGTTTATCGCGAGGAGGGTGAGGCCGTCAGTCGCTGCACGGGCGGTCTGGTTTGCGGCGCGCAGCGCAAGCAGGCGCTGTTGCACTTTGCCAGTCGGCGCGCACTCGATATTGAAGGGCTCGGCGACAAGATTGTCGATCAGTTGGTCGACATTGGTCTGGTGCACTCGCCAGCTGATCTGTTCACGCTCGACGCTGACACGTTGGCCGCTTTGGATCGGTTGGGGGGCAAATCGGCGGCCAACCTGGTTGCGTCACTAGAGCGCGCGCGCAGCACCACGCTCGAACGCTTTATTTATGCGCTCGGGATACGTCATGTGGGCGAGTCGACCGCTCGCGACTTGGCGCGGCACTTCGGCAGGCTTGACCCGATCATGCATGCATCCGAGGATGAGCTTCTGCAGGTCCCCGATGTCGGGCCCGTAGTGGCCGCATCGATCGCGCACTTCTTTGCCGAAGCTCACAACCGTACAGGCGTCGAACAGCTCCGCGCCGTCGGTGTGCATTGGCCGGAATCGGACCCTGTCCGCAAGCCGGTCGGGCCACTCGCCGGCAAGACGTTCGTAATCACAGGAACACTGCCGACGTTAAAGCGCGACGATGCGAAGTCGATGATCGAATCCGCGGGCGGCAAGGTGTCCGGCTCGGTATCGAAGAAAACAGACTACGTCGTCGCGGGTGATGACGCCGGGTCGAAGCTTGCAAAGGCGCGCGAGCTCGACGTGTCTATCATCGACGAAGCGCAACTACAAAAGTTGTTGGGAGATTAGTTTGTACGCAATTATCGGCGGCAGCGGACTGGCCAAGCTCACTGCGCTACAGAATCCGCGGCGGCACGTGATGCGTACGCCTTATGGCGAGCCCTCGGGTGCGCTGACGTTCGGGCAGTTCGCAGGTGCCGAAGTCGTGTTCCTGGCGCGTCATGGGTATGGCCATACGCTTTCTCCGCATGAGATCAACTATCGAGCCAACATCTGGGCACTCAAGGAATTGAAAGTCGAAGGCGTGATCGCGGTGGCCACGGTGGGCGGAATCCGCAACGATCTGTTGCCGGGTAGTCTGGTGCTACCGGATCAGATCATCGACCACACGCATAGCCGCAAGAGTACGTTCTTCGAAGGTTCCGAAATGCCGGTGACGCACGTTGACTTCACGCAGCCGTATTCACAAGTGCTGCGCGCCGGGCTGATCGCCGCAGCGACAGCATGTCACGAGAAGCTGTTCGACGGTGCGGTGTACGCATGCACGCAGGGACCGCGGCTCGAAACGGCAGCCGAGATTGAGCGCCTTGCTCGCGAAGGTGGTGATGTCGTCGGAATGACCGGCATGCCCGAGGCGGTGCTGGCGCGCGAGGCGGGGCTTGAATATGCGGCGCTGGCGGTGGTGATCAATCATGCGGCCGGTCGTGGAGACAGCGTGCGGGCGATCAAGCTCGAAGAGCTTGGAGAAGTAATGCATCAAAGCATCATGCGCGCCGTGCGGATCTTGACGTCGTTTTTCGAGAGAGCTTCATGATTCACGAAATTCTTCGCATGGGCGACCCGCGCCTGCTCGAAGTGTCGCAACCGGTACAAGATCTGGCCGCGCCAGAGCTGAAAACGCTCGTCGATGATATGTTCGAGACGATGCACGCAGCCAGCGGGGCCGGGTTGGCGGCACCGCAAATTGGTGTGCCGCTACGCCTTGTGATCTTCGGCTATAGCGACCCCGAAGCGCGCAATCCACGCTATCCGGACGCAGACCCGGTGCCGCAAACGATTCTGATCAATCCGGTGATCGAACCGTTGGGCAACGAAATGGAAGAAGGCTGGGAAGGATGCTTGTCGGTGCCCGGCCTTCGCGGCGTCGTTCCACGCTACTCGAAGATCCGTTACACCGGCGTCGATCTGCAAGGACGGCGCATCGATCGCGTGGCCGATGGCTTCCATGCCCGTGTGGTGCAACACGAATGTGACCACCTCGACGGCATTCTGTATCCGATGCGCGTTCGCGACTTTTCGCGCTTTGGCTACACCGAAATTCTGTTTCCGGAAATGGCCGAAGCAGACGACTGATGCGACGCTGCGAGCGCGTCGAGCAGGTCGCTTTCAATCGCGAGCTGACCCTTGGCCGAGCCAAGTTTGGTGCCCGAGATCAGAAACACGTCTTCAGCGCGCTCGCCCAGCGTCAGCACCTTGGCGGTGTGAACTTCGATCTCGTGCTCGGCGAGCACGCGGGCAATCGAATACAACAACCCAAGCCGATCGGTGGCAACCACCGATAACAGGTAGCGCGATCCGCGCTCGTCGGGCTGCAGCTGCACGGTCGGTGACACTGGGAACTGGCGCGACTGCCTGGATTGCCGGTATTTTCCCGGCGGCACCGGTGCCGGCAACGCGTGCTCGTTTGCGATCCACTCCGCGAGCTCGTGCTCGATCTGGCTTAACAGCTCACGGTAATGACGCGCACGGCCGTGATCAGTAACGAGGAAGGTATCAAGCGCATAACCATGGCGCGTCGTGTGCACACGTGCATCAAGAATGCTCAGGTTGCGGCTGTCGAAATAGCCGCAGACGCGCGCAAACAGGCCTTTTTGATCTTTAACGTAGATCAA
>DATEOP010000274.1:0-6552 GCA_035274065.1 Burkholderiaceae bacterium | reverse complement strand
AGCCCGCGCGTGTCGAGCCGCTGGTTTGGCGGTCTGGTGTTGCTGTCGGCGCTCACAGGTGTCGGCATAGCTGGCTGGCATGTTTGGCTGCAAATGAACCCGCAAAGCATGTCGTGCGGTCCGGGCCTGGCGACCATGCTTGAAAATTTTCCGCTGACCGAGGTACTGCCGAAGGTGTTTCGCGGTAGCGGTGATTGTTCGGAGTCCGCCTGGACGCTGCTCGGCCTGACAATCGCCGACTGGTCGCTGCTCTGGTTCGTCGTCCTGTCGGCGACGACCCTCTACATCCTGCTCGCCCGGCGTTTACGGCCGATGAGCGCGACTTAAGACCGCTTACATCTCGCAACAACCGTCGCAGTTTGGAAAGAGACGCCAGTGGGCACCCGCGCCTACGCTGCCGTTGTGGTCGAAGCGTCGTTCAAGACGCTCAATCAATAACCGAAACGGAGCGAGAGATGAACAAAGTTCTACGACAGGTCACTGACTTTCGCGTTATCACGCTGGCAGTCACGAGTGCATTGACATTTGCAGCGGCGAACGTGCACGCCCGAGCGGGTGAGGCTCGCAGCGCTCAACATAGCGGTGCGAAACACAGCGGTACCTCAAGCGTTCAACGCAGTCGTGGAGCCGACGGCGCAGTTGACGCAACGAGAACCAACCGCAACGGCGGCGTCACGACCGTTGATCGATTCAAGGATGGCACGGGCACGACCGACGCAACCATCACGGGCCCGCGCGGTGGTGTCACCCAAGTCGATCGCTCGCGCGGCGCCGATGGCGCAGTCGACAAGACGGTCGCCGGGCCGCGCGGTGGCGTCACCACGACGGATCGCTCGCGCGGCAACGACGGCCTGATCGACAAGACGGTGACTGGACCGCGCGGCGGTGTCACGTCGGTTGACCGAACACGCGGCGCCGACGGCGCAGTGGATAAATCGGTTGTTGGTCCTAAAGGCGGCGTGACGACAGTCGATCGCTCGCGCGGTGCCGATGGCGCCATTGACAAGACGGTGACGGGTCCAAAAGGACAGACAACGACGGTCGATCGCATGCGTGGCAGCGATGGCGTCATTGATGCAACGGTCACCGGTCCGAAAGGAAACACCCGCACGATCGATCGCAGCCGCGGTGCCGACGGTGCAATCGACAGCACGCGCACCGGCGCCAACGGAAGTTCAACGACGGTCGATCGTTCGCGTGGCGCCGATGGACTGTTGGACAAGACCGTCGTCGGTCCCAAAGGTGGCGTTAGCACGGTCGATCGTTCACGCGGTGCCGATGGCGCAGTTGATTCCGTAACGACTGGACCTAAAGGCGGCACGACGACTTTCGACCGGAGCCTCAATCCCGACGGCACGGTCAATCGCACGGTGACGAAAACGCCACCGCCCGCAAAGTAGTCTCCCTGGCAGCAAGATTGAGCGCGTTCATCGCGCTCTTTTTTCGTCCACAAATTTTTTCCAAATGCGCTTCACTAAACTGGCGCGATGCACATATGTGTCATCGGCGCCGGCGTCATCGGCTTGACATCAGCTTACTTTCTGCAAAGCGAAGGTCACAGCGTCACGATCGTCGAACGCGAGGCCGCGGCCGGGCGGGGCGCGAGCGCCGCCAACGGCGCCCAGCTTTCGTACGCGTTTGTGGCACCGCTTGCGGATGCCTCAGTGCCGCCACGCCTGCCGAGTCTTTTTCTGACGCGCAATTCACCGTTGAAGCTGCACTTTCGTTTCGATACGGTGCAGTGGCGGTGGGCCATCGAGTTTCTTCGCCACGCCAACACGCGGGACGCTCGCAGGACCACCGCGGGTCTGCTGAAGCTCGCCGAGCTCTCACGTGAATTCATCGAACCCCTTATCGAGGGCGAAGGCATTCACTGTCATTTCACGCGCGGCGGCAAGCTTGTTGTTTATCCCGACGCTCGATCGCTTGCATCGGCGCAAGCACAGGTGTTGTACCAGGCAGGTCTTGGCAGCAGGCAAACGGTGTTGACGCGCGCTCAGTGTGTTGAACACGAGCCGGCGCTTGAAGGGTATGCGCAGCGCATTGCCGGTGGCGTATGGACTGCGAGTGACGCTGCCGCGGACTGCGGTGAATTCTGCGCACAGCTGGCGCAACGCATCGTGCAACGCGGCGGTGATCTGCAGTTAAATCGTTGCGCGAGTCGCTTCGACTTGGACGGCGCGCGCGTACGTATGTTGCAGACCGACAAGGGGCCGCTGCGGGCCGACGCGTATGTGCTTGCAGCAGGAATCGGCGCGCGCGAGATTGCACTCAGTGCCGGAATCAATCTGCCAATTTATCCTCTTAAGGGGTATTCGATTACCGTGCGCCCCGCCGCCGACGCGCCACGCTTGCAGACCTCGATAACCGACGCGCGGCGCAAGGTGGTGTTCGCGCCGCTCGGGGATCGCGTGCGAGTTGCGGGCTTCATCGAAATCGGCGCGCAAGGCGAGGAGATTCCGCCGGCACGGACCGGTGCTCTGCTCGATGCCGCGCGCGAAGTGCTTGGCTATTCCGTCATCGACGGAGACATTCGTCCATGGGCCGGCCAGCGTCCTGCGACTCCCAGCGGACGGCCGATCATCGGTCGTACACCCGTCGAGCACCTGTTCCTGAACGTCGGCCACGGTGCGCTGGGGTGGACGCTGGCGGCCGGCAGCGCGAGACTTGTATGCGACGCGATTGCCGGCCGTACTCCTACAATTGACGTTAAACCCTACACCTACCAATAGGCATGCATCACGAAACCCACATCCTGCACCGCCAGTTGCGTGGCAACTATCCGGTTGCAGTGAGTGCGCAGGGTTGTTGGATCACCGACAGCGCAGGCAATAAGTATCTGGACGGGTCCGGCGGTGCAGCGGTGTCGTGTCTGGGTCACGGCCATCCCGATGTGCTCGCTGCGATGCGTGCGCAGCTCGATCGCATCGCCTATGCGCATACGAGTTTTTTTTCAACCGAAGTGGCCGAGCAGTTGGCCGACACGCTGATTGCGTCTGCGCCCGCCGGGACTTCGCACGCGTATCTGGTTTCTGGTGGTTCGGAAGCGATGGAGGCCGCGCTAAAACTCGCGCGGCAATATTTCGTCGAGAAGGGTGAGCCGCAGCGCGCCCGATTCGTTGCACGCCGCAACAGTTACCACGGCAATACGCTGGGAGCGCTTGCGGTCGGCGGGAATCAATGGCGCCGGCGACAGTTCGCACCGTTGCTGATCGACGTGGAGCACGTCGCGCCGACGTATGCGTATCGCGACCAGCGTGACGACGAATCGGCCGAGCAGTACGGCGAGCGCCTTGCGCAGGAACTGCAAGCGACGATCGAGCGCACAGGCGGCCAAAACGTCATCGCATTCGTCGCCGAGACCGTCGGCGGCGCAACGAGCGGCGCATTGACTCCTCCGCCGGGATATTTCAAGCGCGTGCGCGAAATCTGCGATCGGCACGGCATGCTGCTGATCCTCGACGAAGTGATGTGTGGCATGGGCAGAACGGGGACGCTGCACGCGTGCGAACAGGAAGGCATCGCACCCGATCTGATGGCGATTGCGAAAGGGTTGGGCGGCGGCTATCAGCCGGTCGGCGCAGTACTGATTGGCTCCAAAGTGGTGGATGCAATCGGTGCCGGCTCGGGATTTTTTCAGCACGGCCACACCTACATTGGTCACCCGGTGGCGTGCGCCGCTGCACTTGCGGTGCAGCAGATTCTCGCTCGCGACAAATTGGTCGAACGCTGTGCACAACAAGGCGCGCGGCTCGGCGTCAGGTTGAGCGAAGCGTTTCGCGAACATCCCTATGTCGGTGATGTGCGGGGGCGCGGACTGTTCCAGGCGATCGAACTAGTTGGCGACCGCGCGAGCAAGGAACCCTTCGAACCCGCACTAAAACTTCACGCCAAGGTAAAAAAGGCCGCAATGGATGCCGGGCTGATGTGTTATTCGATGGGCGGCACGATCGATGGCGCGCGCGGTGATCATCTGTTGCTTGCTCCGCCTTTCATCATTACCGACGATGAACTCGATTTGTTGGTCCAGCGGTTGACCGAGGGCGTGAACTCCGCTGTGCTCTCGGTCGGGCGCTGAGTTCGTCAAGGTTGCTAGGGTTTGCGATGCCGTCGGATTGGCTACCGTCGGGCCGTTTGGTCTTGCGCCGTAATGCCGCCACGCGTAACGTGCCCGTTCCTCTGCGGGGAATCTAGGGAGACAGAAATGAAGTTCAGAGTTTCGATGTGCGCGGCGTCATTTACGGCCGCGTTTGTTGCTGTTGCGACGTTGCCCGGAATCGCTGGCGCGCAGCAGCAACGGTTCATTACGATCGGCACTGGTGGTGTAACCGGTGTTTATTACCCGGCGGGCGGTGCAATTTGCCGCATCGTCAATCGCGATCGCGCAAAGCACGGGCTGCGCTGCTCAGTGGAGTCCACCGGCGGCTCGGTAGCCAACGTTAATTTGCTTAAGTCGGGTGAAATCGAGTTCGGCGTCGCGCAATCGGATGTCCAGTATTTCGCTATCAAGGGCGAGGGCGGATTTAAAAAAGACGGCGCGGTGAGCGACATTCGCGCGGTGTTCGCCCTGCACCCCGAGCCTTTCACCGTCGCTGCGCGCAAGGAAGCGAACGTCGCCAAGTTTGAAGACTTCAAAGGCAAGCGCTTTAATGTCGGCAACCCCGGTTCGGGCACTCGCTCTTCGATGGAAGAGCTGCTCGCCGCGATGGGCTGGAAGATGAGCGACTTCGCACTTGCATCGGAGCTGCGTCCGGATGAGCACGGCTCCGCTCTGTGCGACGGCAAGATCGATGGATTCTTCTACGGTGTGGGCCATCCGTCAGCGAATATCCAGGACCCGACGACGATCTGCGGCGCGAAGTTGATCTCGCTGACCGGTCCTGCGGTCGACAAGCTGATCAAGGAGCGGCCGTATTACGCGGTCGCAACGATTCCGGGCGGTATGTATCCGAACAACCCGAATCCGACGACAACCTTCGGCGTGCAGGCAACCGTCGTGTCGTCGGCCAAGGTGCCTGCCGATGTCGTCTATACCGTCACGAAGGCTGTGTTCGACAATCTCGACGAGTTCAAGAAACTGCATCCGGCGTTGGCCAACTTAAAGCCGGAAGACATGATCAAGAATGGTTTGTCCGCTCCTTTGCACGAAGGTGCGGTGCGCTACTACAAGGAAAAGGGCTGGATGAAATAAGCGTTGATCGACTGCTAACAACGACGGGCGGCAAGACCGCCCGTCGGCGCTTTGGGGGACCGATGGAAAACAAGGAGCTGGAGGACAGAATCGCGCCGACCGCGGAGATGCAGTTGGGCGAGACCGATAGAGTCAAGCAGCTCGTCGTCGATGCCGACTTAGGTGGCCGGTCTACCGTCGGGCTTCATGGAAAAGTGATGCTCGCGATCGGTTTGGCGTGGGTGATCTTTCAGCTCTGGTACGCATCTCCGCTGCCGTTTGCGTTTCGCTTCGCGGTGTTCAATGACACCGAAGCGCGCTCGATCCATCTGGCGATCGGGATGTTTCTCGCGTTCCTTGCATTCCCTGCAAGCAAGCGCTCTCCGCGTGATCATGTTCCCGTACTTGACTGGATCTTTGCCTTCGCCGGCGCGTTCGCGGCCGGCTATCTCTTTCTGTTCTACAACGAGCTTGCGACACGGCCTGGCGCACCGACGCAGTTTGATGTTTTCGTCGGCGTCGTCGGCGTTCTGTTATTGCTCGAAGCAACCCGGCGCGCAGTTGGACTGCCGATGGCTGTACTCGCCGTGATCTTCCTCTGCTATGTGTTGGCGGGTGCGTATCTGCCGGATGTGATCGCGCATAAAGGCGCATCGATCTCTCGCACGATCTCGCACATGTGGCTGGTCACCGAAGGCGTGTTCGGTATCGCGCTCGGCGTGTCGGTGTCCTTCATCTTCGTATTCGTGCTGTTCGGCACGCTGCTGGATCGTGCCGGCGGCGGCAACTACATGATGCAGGTGAGCTTCGCACTGTTGGGCCATATGCGCGGCGGACCTGCAAAGGTCGCGGTCGTATCGTCTGCATTGAACGGTCTTATCTCGGGCTCGTCGGTTAGTAACGTCGTCTCAGGCGGCATCTTCACGATTCCATTGATGAAGAAGGCTGGCTATGGTGGCGTCAAGGCGGCCGCGATCGAAACATCCTCTTCGGTCAATGGCCAGATCATGCCGCCGGTGATGGGCGCCGCGGCATTTCTGATGGTCGAATACGTTGGAATTCCTTATTCGGAGATCATCCGGCACGCATTTATTCCTGCGGTGATCAGCTACATCGCACTGTTCTACATCGTGCATCTGGAAGCGATGCGGCTGGGCATGGAACCGATGGCAAAAGTGCGCCAGCGGACCGCCGGCGCAGCGCTGCTGTCCTGGGCGCTTGGGCTTGCGGGAACGATTGCTGCGTTTGGTGCGATCTACTACGTCGCGATTGGCACGCAGATGGCTTTTGGCGCTGCTGCCCCCTGGATTCTCGGCGCGTTGCTGATCGCACTTTACGTCTACAGCACATGGGTCGCCGCGCGCGAGCCCGATCTCCCGGTC
>DATEOP010000273.1:0-14305 GCA_035274065.1 Burkholderiaceae bacterium | reverse complement strand
CGCGTCCTTCCGCAGGTGAGCCGTGGCCTTGCCATGCGGGCCGTGGCCCTCGGCGCGGTCATTCACGCAGGCGTCTTTCTCCTAGCGGCCAACGCATCGCCCATCTCATCGCCGTGAGTGGTCTAACCCCCTCGTTGCAGCGGACTCGCTTATGCTCGCCGCTGAACTCGATATCGTTAGACCCACGTGGAAACCTGTCCGCACTGTCAGAAGGCGCTAGACCCACAGCTCAATTTTGTTCGCGCCTCGTTGATGGATCTACCGCAAGCTCTGTTGTCATGGGAGTGGCCAAGCACCAAACGCAACCGTAAGTTCACAGTCCGCTGCCCGCATTGCGCGAAGACGTACGTCAGTCATACTCTGCGACGCTTCGGCTTCGTGACACTCGGGAACTATGTTTATGTTGCGGGTCTCCTCTGCGCCGCGGCAGTCGCGATCGTTCTACTCGCGCAGTCGAGCCGCTAACCTTAGCGTTTCCGGTGTAAACCTTCGCCGCACCCGATGAACTCCAGCAGACTTCGCCCGCTGCCGGCTCTAGTGAGCGCGCGAAGGACCGGTAGATAACCTAGAAATAAATAGATGCAGTCCGACGCAACTAGCTGCTCAGGTTCGGGCAACGGCGACTTGGTGTGGATCAAGCTTCAGGTCCAAGGAGCCCAATCTCGCCGCGATGATTTAGCGCTTCATCGTTAGACGCCAAGAAAACGCTGCAGCATTTCCGGCCTCGACCGCAAGTCCTGCGCGTGCCCTTCGTGCGCTATGTGGCCGTTGTTGATGATGTAGATCCGCTGCGCGAGCGCCATCACCGCAGCGAGGTTCTGCTCGACAAGGACAATCGTCTGTCCGTTCCGCGCGAGTTCGCGGCAAGCGTCGAGAAGATCACGCACGATCACTGGCGCCAATCCCTCGAACGGCTCGTCGAGAAGAACGATCTTCGGATTGCGGATGAGCGCACGCGCAATGGCGAGCATCTGCTGCTCTCCACCAGATAGATCTGTGCCGCGACTTTTGCGCCGCTGCGCCAGGCGCGGAAACATCGTAAAAATGCGGTCGAGGGGCCAGCGCTCGGAGGCCGTCAGCCCGGCAAGCACCAGATTCTCCTCGACGCTAAGGCTGCCGAAGATGCGGCGCTCCTCGTGCACCAACTGCATCCCCGCGCGCGCTATCGCGTGACTTTTTCGGCCCGCAACCTCGATGCCGTCGAACTTCACCGAACCGGAGCGCGGCGTCACGACGCCCATCAAGCTACGGAGCGTAGTGCTCTTACCGGCCCCGTTCCTGCCAAGCAACGCAACTACCTCGTTGCGCTCGACCCGCAACGAGACGTCGAACAAGATATGTGAATCCCCGTAGTAGGTGTTCAGCCCGTTGACTTCGAGCAGGCTCATGCGGCGAGGCGCTCTTCCATGCCGCCGAGATAGGCTTCCTGCACTTGATGATTGGTCTTGATTTCGCTGGGCGTTCCTTCGGCCAGCACACGGCCCTCCTGAAGCACGGTGATACGCCCGGCCAGCTCGAACAGCGCATCCATATCGTGGTCGATGATAATCATCGTGCGGCCGGCCGCGATCGATTTCAGCAGTTGAACTGTCTCGACGCGTTCTCGCGGACTCATGCCGGCGAGCGGCTCATCTAGTAACAGCAAGCTCGGCGACGCCGCGAGCGCAAGGCCGACCTCAAGACGCCGCTTCTCTCCGTAGGCGAGCTGCGCAACGGGCGTGTCGCGGCGCTCGGCCAAGTTGACCAACTCGAGCGTGCGGGCGACCTGCTCGTCGAGACCGCGGATGCTCCGCCGGCTGCGCAGCAAGTCGAGGCGGAACTTGCCGCGCAGCTCGGCAAGCGCGGCGATCGTAACGTTCTCGCCGACTGTAAGCCGGTTGAAGAGCTGGTTGACCTGATAGCTCTTGGTCAGACCGAGCTGGCATACATCGGTGACGCTGAGACCGGTGATGTCGCGGCCTTCGAAGACGATGCGTCCCGAGGTCGGCGGCACCTCGCAAGTCAGCATCTTGAAAAAGGTCGTCTTGCCCGCGCCGTTCGGGCCGATGATGCCGCGTAGCTCGCCTGCTTCCACGCTGAAGTCGATGCCTTCGTTTGCGATCACACCACCATAGTGTTTGGTCAGCCCTTTTGCCTCGAGGATCGGACCGGTGTAGGCGCTGTTCGCGTGATGATGTGCCGGCATTGGAACCGCTGCCGCGCGAGGTGCCGGTGATGCAACTGTGGTGGTGACTATCTTCGTACGATTTCCGCGCAACCACACGTAGAGATCACGGATGCCGCCAATGATGCCTTGGCGCAGAAAGCAGACCAGCACCACGAACACGAGACCCAGCACAAGCTTCCACGCAGCACCGAGGTTCAACGTGGCCTGCAGGGAGTCCTCGAGCGACAGCCACACGGCCGCGCCGACGAGCGGACCGAACAACGTCGCACGTCCGCCGATCGCAGTCTGCATCACGAGCTGACCGGATGTGTCGAACATGAAGGCTTCCGGCGGCATGAAAGCTTGCAACACTCCGAGCAGGCCACCTGCCAGTCCGGCGTATGCCGCTGCGATGACAAACGCCGCCAGCTTGTAGCCATGGACGTTGTGGCCGACCGCCGCGGCGCGCAGCGGGTTCTCGCGGATTGCACTCAGTACCGCGCCGACCGGCGACCGCACGATCCGCAGTGCGAGCACGATGCCGACAAAGTAGCAGAACCCGAGGAAGGGATAGAGCGACCAGCCGGTGGTGAAGTGGAGTGTCGTAAAGCCGAGGTTTACGCTCGGTGTCGGCACTCCTGGCAGGCCGTTTTCGCCGCCGGTCCACTCTGACAGCGGATTGAACTCGACGAAGTAGAACACTTCTGCGATCGCGACGGTGATCATCGCGAAGTAGATGCCGGTGCGCCGCAGCGCGATCAGTCCGACGAGGTAACCCACCCCCGCGGCCGCGACCATGCCGATCAGAAGCGCGGTGATCACATGCGGGAAACCCGCCCGCGTCAGCAAATAGGCGGCCACCATGCCGCCGGTTCCGTAAAGCGCCGATTGGCCGAACGACAGCAAGCCGGTGTAGCCGAAAAGAATGTCGAAGCCGATGCCGAACAGACCCCACACCAGAATGCGGTTCACGGTGTTCGGTGCAAAACCGAGGGACGGCAGCACGAACGGCGCCGCGATAAGACAGACCCCGGTGAGAGTCTCGGCGAGACCTCGAACTCTCACTCGCGTCCTTTGATGCCAAGCAAGCCGTGCGGCCGCACGAGCAGCACCAGCGTCATCGCGGCGAACAGCATGACGTAGGCGTAGCCTGGGTTAACCATCGATGTCAGGCTGATGATCTCGCCGGCGATCAGCCCGCCGAGAATCGCGCCCGGAAACGAACCGACGCCGCCGATCACCACCACCACGAAGGTCTGCACCAGGATCGCTTCACCGACATCCGGGGTGATCGAGCCGATCGGTGCGTTGACGATGCCGGCGAAGCCTGCCGCCATCGCGCCGATGCCGAACACCGTCATGAACACGCGGTCCACGTTGATGCCGAGCGAGTCGACCATCGTCGCGTCCTCGATGCCGGCGCGCACGATCATCCCGAGGCGCGTGCGATACAGCACGAAGTACAGGCCCAGCAGCGCCAGCGCCACAATGCCGACCACCGCGAGGCGGTAGGTCGGGTAAGCCATGAAGCCTAGCGACGTGATGCCGACGAGAGCCGACGGCGCCGGCACGGTCTGCGTCTGGCTGGAGAAGAAATAGCGCACGCCCTCGACGAACACGATCGCGAGGCCGAACGTCACCAGCAACTGGTCCTCGTGCGGCCGTGCGTAGAAATGGCGAATCACCACCCGCTCAATCAGCAGCCCGACCACTAACAGGAAAAGAGTGCCGGCGAGCACGGCCACGACGAACGAACCGCTCCATTGGTAGGCGGCAAAGCCTGCATAGCCGCCCAACATAAACATGGCACCGTGCGCGAGGTTCAGCACGCCCAGCGTGCCGTAGATGATCGTGAGCCCGGAGCTGATAAGCGCGAGCAGCGCCCCCAGCGCCAGGCCGTTAAACAACTGCGAGACGAAGTTCGACCAGGTCAGCACGCGAGGCTGCAGCGGCTGCTATGTGTACTCGCCGAGCTTGCAGCCGAATGCGTCGGGCTGTTGCATCAATGGCGCACCCGGCACGATCTCCTGCACGGTCCAGAAATCCTCCTTGTTTTTCATCTCGGAAGGTTTCTTGCCCTGCACGATGATCACCGGTCGCACCAGTTGGTGATCTTCCTTGCGGAAATAGACCTCGCCAACCGTCGATTGAATCTTGCGTCCCGCCTCGTAGGACTTGATGACGTCCGGTGGATAGAACGTTCCCGCATTCTCGACCGCCTCCGCCCACATCGCGAAGCTCATGTAGGCGTTGTTAGCACCCCATTCAGGCTTGTAGCCGAACTTTTGCTCGAACGACTCGACGAACATCTTGGCGAGGGGGAACCTGTCCTGAAGCGTCCACCAGAAGTCAGTGGCGGCGTACACGCCGGCGAGCAGGCCCCCGCCGGTCTCGGGCGCGAGGAACGGTATCTGGTACGGGACGACCAGCTTCATCTTGTCGAGGATGCCGAACTTCTGCGCCTGCTGTATCGACAGGACCGCGTCGTGTCCCCAGTTGACGTTGATCAGCACATCGGCGCCGGAGTTCGCGATGTTCAGCAAGTACGAAGAGAAGTCCGGCGCGCCGAGCGGTGAGACCTGATTGGTCGCAGTGGTCCAGCCGGCGGTAGCGAGATAGTCCTGCATTGACTTCGTCACCGTGTGCCCGTAGGTGTAATCGGGCGTCATATAAGCGGCCTTCTTGTTCTTTCCGAACGCCTTGACGATCACCGGGCCAATCGCGGCCGCGGCGGTGTGGCCGTAAAAGTTCTGGCGGAAACCGTAGCGCACGCAGTCCTTGCCGGTGGTGTCGTTCGAGCCCGAAATTCCGGTCACGTAGAGCACGTGCTCGCGCTGCGCGAGCTTGTTCATCGCCACGGCCACCGCGCTTGAAGTCGAGCCGGTCATCAGGATCGCGTGATTCTCCGTAATGAAACGCTGCTCTGCCTGCACCGCGTTGTTCGGCTTCGCCGCCGAGTCGGCCACGCCATACTTCAGCTCCTTGCCGAGCACGCCCTTCTTGGTCCGCGGCGAAATCTGCTTGATCAGCGGATGGCCAGCGTTGATGTGCTCGATGGCGAGCTGCCACCCCTTGAGTTCGTCCTCGCCCTGCACCGCGTAGGTGCCGGTGCGCGGCACCGCGATACCGATAAAGACCGAGTTGCCTTTCACGCCATCGGGCCAAGTGCCAACCGGTGGGTGATTTTCGGCAGCAAACGCACGGCACGCGAAAGCAGGCAGCGCGATACCGCTGGCGGCTCCGACGGCGTTACGGATGAACCCGCGCCTGGCGCGGTTGGACAAAGCGGGCTTGGAACGTTGCATGCGCACCTCCTGAGCGTAGTAGACTACATTGCAAATGTATCGTGACACGATATGAAGTATGTCGTGTCACGATACTACTCCATGTGATCATGGCCGTGTCCAGCCGGCTGTCGCTCAGGAGAAAAAATGCAGCTGCGCAGGGCGGAACGGCGCTTCAGGCTCAACACCCGCGACTACGCGGAGCTTGCGGGCTTCCGCCGCGCGCTGCGCGAATTCCTACGCTTCAGCGAAGCGGCCGCCGACGAGGCGGGCCTGACGAGCCGGCACTATCAGGCAATGCTGTTTCTGCGCGCCTGCCCGGACAATCAGCCTGTGACCATCAATGACCTGGCGCAGGAGCTTCTAATCAAGCACAACAGCGCAGTGGAGTTGGTAGACCGCCTCGCGCGCGAGGGCTTGGTCAGCCGTAAGCCGTCGACCAGCGATGGACGCAAGGTGGAGCTGCGGCTCTCGACCCGCGGCCGCCAGGTGCTAGCAAAGCTGGCCGCGATGCATTGCGCAGAACTCGCGCGAATCGGGCCGGGACTGCGTCGCTTCTTTACCGATATGTCGCGTGCGGACAGTAGTTTGGGTAAGCCTTCGCCGAAGCGTTGATCGCGATCTACCCGACAAAGAACGGCGTTACATCCCTGTGTTTCCGTGGCTTGCTGTTAAGCCTCGACCCTGCTTGCAGCCTGTTCAAGTTTCCAACGCCGGCCCATGCATGCTGGGTTCTCTCGAGCGCAGTTGCATCTCAACCTTGAGTGAGTTGTACGTTTCTTCCGTCTGAGAAATAACGCGCGACGAAAACCACGGCATCGTCAAAGTTAGTCCAACATTTGCGCGGGCTGACGACGTCCGCTATCGCTCCAGTGTGGCCTTTAACCGCAGCAGGCTTTCATCGCCGACGCGGATTAGCCCGTGGCGCGGCTGATCCAGATCAAGAATGATCGTTAGCACCGCCGTAATCAACAACGCGAAGATCATGGTTGAGATGTGGCGCCGTTCGCCTGTCTGTCCATACCCGTAGGCAATGAAGCCAAGTGCTCCCAAACTCACGGCGACCAGCAGGTAGATCACGACCTCCGGCACGTGATTGTCTTGTGCTGCAAGGCGCTTCTGATTGATATTGATGACGTCGTTCAACGACTGAATGAACAGGCTCGTTATCACCGGACTGGAGCCCTGCACTGTCACCTCGCGAGCCAACGCCCACAGCTGTGCTTCGATGAGTTTTGATGAGGCATGCGCCGCCTCAAGCAAATCCCTATCGACCCCTGCTCCCATGAATTCGATTCGCGAGGCTACGTAACCTCGCAGCAGCTTCGCGACGTCCTGCTGCTGCTGCGGTGGCAGAAGCTGTGCACGCAGATATGCAGTGCGAATTGCATTGACCTCTTCTTCAATCAGCGTTTTGCGGGTTTCAAAGCGCGATGCGGCCATTGCGAAACTGAATCCTAGTAATAGGGCAAGCAGACCGAGCAGCGCAGCCTGCAGCGCATTCATATGAGACTTGCTCGCGTCAGTACTGCGAGCACCGTGCTGGCGCCCAAGCCGGAAGGCAATCTCCAACGCAGAACTAAAGATGATGAACGCGACGACGAAAACTACAAGCTCGGAAATATTCGAAAACATTTTGTCTTACCAGGCTCTCAGTAAGGCGTGAAATGAACCGCTTGATGCAGCGGTATTGGTTACAACGCACCGTCATCTTACAAACGCGCTGCCGGCCGCGGTTCTGCCGAATTCTCCGAGGCCGGCGTTCGACAAAACTCGACGGATATGCCCTTACATTAGCGCTTGATGCGTGCCTCTGACCACCTTCTCAATGATGTTCACTCGCAGTTGAACCCTACGCGTGTCGCACGCGTCGAGCGCCCGCTAACTTTGGCAGAACTACAAGCACTCGTTGTAAGCGCCCGCGCAAAGAAGCAATACATCTCAACAGCGGGTGGCCGCCACGCGATGGGAGGACAGCAGTTTGCGGCGGACACGTTGCACGTCGACACCACGCAAATGGAGAAGGTTCTGGTTTCCGACGGGGAGCGCGGCCTATTGACGATGGAAGCCGGCGCAATGTGGCCAGCGATTATCGCGGCCACCCATGTGATGCCGAGCGAAGGCCGGCCGGCGTGGGCCATTCGGCAGAAACAAACCGGCGTCGACGCCGTCACGCTCGGCGGCTCAATCGCGGCGAACGCTCACGGGCGTGGACTCGCGATGCAGCCGCTCAGCGACGACATAGAAGAACTCACGCTAGTCGACGCGCTCGGCAACGTCGTCGTATGCAATCGATCAAAGAACGCCGAGTTGTTCTCGCTAGTCATTGGGGGCTACGGCCTCTTCGGCATCGTGTACTCCGCGACCTTGCGCCTGACCCCACGCGTGCTGTTGCAGCGGGAGGTCGACATCATCGACCTTGACGATGCGATGAACGCAGTGTTTCGGCGCGTCGATGAAGGCTGTCTCTACGGTGACTTTCAGTTCGTGATCGACGCTACGGACGATAGGTTCTTGCGGCGCGGAGTTCTTGCCTGCTACAAGCCCGCGAGCATCCAGACTCCTCCGTCGGACACAACCGCCGATCTCGACCCCAAGGAATGGCTGCAGCTGCTGCGGCTTGCGCACCAGGACAAGCGAGCAGCGTTTCGGCTTTACGCCAGCCACTATTTGAACACTGACGGCAACTGCTATTGGTCAGACACGATGCAGCTGAGCACGTATATCCCAAGCTACGCCGAAGCGCTGGCGGAACCCTTAGACAATACATCCGAAGGAGCCCCGCGCGAGACTTTGGTCATCGGCGAATATTACGTTCCGCGCGAAAGTCTGCCACTCTTCATGCAGCGTGCCGGGAATATCCTGCGTGCGTTTGGCACGGAAGTCATTTACGGAACCATCCGCTCGATCTTGTGCGACACGACTTCGTTTCTCCCATGGGCCAAAGCGGATTTTGCCTGCGTGATCTTTAACTTGCGAACACCGCACAACGACGCAGGCTTACTGCGCACCGCCGATACATTTCGCGCGTTGATCGACGTGTCGATCGAGCTGCGCGGCAGCTTTTTCCTCACCTATCACCGCGCAGCCTCGCCCTCCCAGGTCGCGGCCTGCTATCCAAACTTCCGGCAGTGGCTTGCAAAGAAAAAGCTGCACGACCCAAGTGAGCGCTTCACCAGCACCTGGTACATGCACTATCGCGATGCGTTCGCCAGCGAAAGTCCACGCTGAAAGCCGATCAATCGAGCAGCACCGCAAAACTCATCGCGGCCAGCACAATTTTGGTCGCTAGCGATCCGCTTACGGCCTCGCTCGTACCGCCAGGCGCCGCGTCATGGTGCAAGACCTTTCTTTCAACCAGTTCGAAGGATCGCTTGCTCGCTGCAAGTGCCGCATGGCCGGTAACGCGTTGTATGTGGCGAAGCATCGAACGGTTGGTGCAGCCAGGCATCATGGCGCACTATTGGCATCGCAAGCTTTGGATCGAGGAGTGTTGCCGCGAAGCACTCACCGATGGGGTCGAACGTGTCGTTGTCGTAGGCGCGGGCTTCGATACGCTGGCTTTGCGCCTCGCGCCGCAATTCCCGCAAGTCGAATTCGTCGAGATCGATCATCCGGCTACGCAGCATCAGAAGCGTGCGGCAATTGCGAGGTGCCCCCAGTATTTTGCTGGAACAAATAATCTGAGCTTCATTTCCGCGAACTTGGGTGTCGAGCGTTTACCTGAAAGCATCGACGGAAAAAGGACATTGCTCATCGCGGAAGGGGTGCTGATGTATCTGGCGCCACAAAAGGTTGATCAACTGTTTGCATCACTCAGCCGGTCGCGGTCGCCAATTCAGGTGATATTCAGCTTCATGACTCAATGGGATGACGGCAGTTGCGGATTTCGTCCGCGCAGCCGATGGGTGGAGCGATGGCTAGCATCGCGGAAGGAGCCATTCACCTGGTCGATACGTTCGCAAGCCCTGGAATCCTATCTGCGAACTTTTGGTCTGTTGATAGTGAAGCGGGCGACGACGCGCGACCTGGCCTTGCTGCACGGTGTGAGCGACTCAACGCTTGACGGCGAGGATTTGGCGTTGATCGTGAATCAGCCACTAGTTGAGGATTCAAAGCAGTGAAAGGATCTCTAAGGCACCCCCAAAGTGCAGCGCACTGAAATGGAATTAACGAAATCGAAACGGTCATTTCCTATTCCGAAAACGATCTGCTTGCCACACCGCTCCTTGACGGCGACAGCTGTCATTGTCGGCACCCGATAGGTCTTCGCAACCGGCCAAATCGTGCGAATAAAAACGCCGCGCGTGAGCGAGAATCTGAGCCTCCCTTACGGTGAGCACCGCCTTGAATCCTCCGCTTTCGCTGCTTGAAGCCCGCATCCTCGGGGTGCTGGTCGAGAAAGAGCTGACAGTTCCCGACATCTATCCGCTGTCGCTAAACGCGCTGACCGCAGGCTGCAACCAGAAGAACAATCGCAACCCGGTGCTGAACGCTTCGGAGGTCGACGTACAAGCCGCGATCGACCGACTGAAGCCGCTATCGCTTCTGATCGAATCAAGCGGCTCGCGTGTGATGCGCTATTCGCAGAACGTTGGCCGTGTGCTGAAAGTGCCGAGCGAGGCGGTTGCGCTGCTCGCCGCGCTGTGGCTACGGGGTCCGCAGACTGCTGCCGAACTGCGCGCGACGACCGAACGGCTGCATCGGTTTGCCGATGTGAGTTCGGTTGAAGGCTTCCTCACGCAACTCGCGGAGCGCTCGCTCGACTCCGGCGGTCCGTTGGTGCGATTGCTTCCGCGCGCCGTCGGAGCGCGCGAGCCGCGGTGGATTGATCTAATGAGTCCTGCTGAAGATTCGGTGAAATTGGAGGCGCGTCGCGAACCGGAGCCCGATGTCCCTGCCCCTGCTGACTGGCGCGCCGAGCTGGAGCAATTGCGCGCCGAGCTGCAGGCGCTACGAGAGCGCGTTCAGCAACTGGAAAGTCGCGTGCCGTTCGCCTAGCGAAACGGATCAATACGCTGAAACCTCAAAACGTCATCGACCAGGCAGCGCTTACGCCGCTCGCCAGGTAAATCGCCCCGAGCGCCAGGACGCCCCATCGTGTCCACAAGCGAAAGGACACGTCGCTGATTCGCTCGAGCACCGGACGCGACAGCGATGTACCCAAGAACGCAAGAAGCACCATCGTTACGGCAAGCCAGGGGGACACCACTCTCCCCTCGAGTGCCAGTACTCCACCGAAGTAGAGAACCTTTAGGCAGTGGCTCAAACTTTGTGTGATCGCCTTGGTGGCCACGACCGCGTGACGGGTCATCTTTGAGCGCACAAAGAACACATCGAGCAGCGGACCCGAAATGCCGGCGGTGAGAGATAGCGCCATGCACACGATTCCGCAAGCGAGCGAATGCCCTCGCACTTCGACATTCAGATGCAGCCGCTCCGGCAACGCAAGCGCTGCGAAAGGCGTAAGGCCCATCATGATCAGCGCCGCCGGTTTTCCTACGACAAAGCCCGCAATTGCAAACAGTCCCATCGCAACAAAGGCACCCGCTGCATACCCGAATAAAACGCGCCAGTTGATCTCGTTTCTGAGCAGCAGCGCACGCCATCCATTGGCGGCGAGTTGAACAATTCCGTGCAGCATCATTGCAGCTGGCACCGGAAGCAGCGCAAGCAGCACGCCCATCAGGATCATGCCGCCTGCCATGCCGAAGATTCCTGAAATGAACGATGTGATCAGCGCCGCACTGGCAAGAACCGAAACAGCGAATAGCGAGACGCCCATTAGTGCTTCACAGTCTCGACGAACCTAAAGCGTTGGTGACGGGAGGTACAACGGGAGTATGCGACGTATTGCGAGCCAATCGCCCCAACAGCATTACAGCTGCACAGCGCTGCCGACGGCCGCCCATCAATCAATCGCAGCACTTGCTGGAACTAACGCCGGATCAAGCCGCCAGTGGGGGCCCGGGTCGTGCCAAGCTCATCTATCGGCAGCGTCCGGCTTGGCGGCCTTGGCTTGGCGATCGGTGGTTCCGGGCGCGGCCTCACGTGACCGTGATCGCGTCGATGCAACGGGTACCCGTATGCGGGCACGTACACGTCGGTGTAGATGACCTCCGGCTGAGCGTTTTCGCGCGCTTGGTCACGCGCACGCAATTCCTCGACTTCGAGTTCGAGCCGCTGCAGACGCAGTTGCTCTTCGCGCTCGCGGAATCGCGCTTTCTCCTCCTTGGACATGCCCGGCACAACGCTAACGGTGCCCGCATCGATTCCCATCCGCTGGACGTTCTTCGTCTTTGGCGGAGCAGTGTTGCCGTAGTGCACGGAACCGTCGGCCTCAACCCATTTGTAGATCTCTGGCCTTGCTATCTCCGGCGCGACCAGCAACGTCAGTGCGAAGGTTATGGTGATGAGACGTGCGTGCATGATTGAGCGACGATGCGCCGGAGTCCGAAGGATGTCAAACGCCACTTGGCGACCAATAGCTACCGATTGTCTTCGTCGCCCGGTAGCTTGCCGGTGGCTAAGAAAACAAGCTCCTCATCTGACAAAGGAGGCAAGGAAGCCACCCACCGCGCCCGGTGCGCAAGGTGGCTTGGCACGAGCACGCAGAATTGCGATTCAACGCCGGCCTCGAGCGCGCGAGGCTCCACCGCGCATGGCACGTTGGCTGCACGCATCAGCGCACACAATGCTTCTGCAGGGCCGCGCTCGGCATACATTCGAAAGTCCTGCCACACCACGGATGACGTCATCAGCGCATCAGCAGAGTCGTGTCATTTTGATTGCGAGTTTTTTCCTTGTTTGAATTCTTCTTGCACCTTGGCGTTCAGCTCTGAATATGATCGAAAGAGTCGACCAAATGATGGCTCATCACCGGCGAAATATCCGACCTGATTGACAACGATGGCATCGCCTCGCTGCTCGACCCTTCGAGTGATCCATGCGGGATGAGCCGGGTGCCCCATCTTGGTGAACGCATAGAAGGTTTTTGTGGCCCCGTCTTCGAACACCAATAGCTTCTGGGGTTCGATGTCTTGCATGGAGCCGCCATGTTTCTGTTTTACTTCGTCAAAGTAGGCCTGCCACTGAGGCAGTGTGATACTGGCTTTCGGGTACGGTTTGAACTCCTGAGCCCCACACGGCGCTAGCACGAAAAGCAGGATTGCTATCGGTGCGCAGATGCTTTTCATGTCATTCGACTGTTCGGCATTCTTTCGAATACTGCGGCGGTAGCACGCAATATGCCAGTCCCTCTCCTTATCCCGGCACCCAAGAACCTAAGACCGCGAGCGCCTCCTTTTCGCTGACCTCTTTTGCCTCCGCAGCAACTTCCGCGGGCACCCACTGCGGAAACGCAACTTCACTGCGTATGTGACGTCCCGACGCGGTGTGTTCGTCTCGCACCGAGGCGAGCTGCGAGGGTGCGAACCGCTCGGCGAGGCGCACCAGGGGCGGCCATAGCCTGCGATGAACAATAGTGATCTTGCCGCCGAGAAGCCGACAGACAAGTACTTGGTCAGAATGGGTGACTGCTTGGAGGATGGCGTAGATCTGACGACGTCGCGCATGCGCCCACCAACTGCCTTTGATGGGTTCGCCAACGATGGCCTCGACGAGGCGCGGCGCAGGCCCCTTGGCGGAGGCGAGAACCACCCCATGCTTTCGAACAAAAGCCAGCGCCTGTTCAGCCGTCAGAAGTCGTGCGCCGTCTGCATCGCTCATTGTCACAATCAAACCGTGAATAGCGTGCAAGCCATTAATTGCCGTCCTTTTCCGCGAAACCGCCTTGTTTAACTGCGGAAGAATGCAACACGTTTTTTAACGGACCAAACATGAACTCCGATCGACTAACGTGCATCGCCTTGGAAGTTGCCATCAACGGCTCAACAACCAACCCGCATGATTCTGCAGAGGACGCAGCGCTGCGGACGCAGTTCGCGGCACAGTGCGCCGCCTTAGCGCCATTGCGCACAATCACTGATATTCCAACCGACATGCCCTGATACTTTTGTACCGCGCGGTTGCGTACCAGCACGCGTACAGCCGCGGTCGCTGGCATAACCTGCTAGTCGCTGGCGATTTTGAAATTCGAACGCCATGCGTGCACAACCTTTGAGACCTGCAATGTCGCTGGACTCCGCCATCTGCGGACATCCTGGCTGAACGAAACGCAAAAGACCCGACCTTGCACTGCAGTCAAGACCGCATGCAGAACGACGGGTGGATTTCCGATTAAGAACTGCATCCGGACAAGTGGCGCTTCGGCAACCCCCATCTGCAAGAGCGGAGCCGAGAATCGATCGCGCATTTCTTTGCGACGCGGGTAGAAGTTGAGTGCCCTTCCGTCAACCTCGCGCTGTACCAGCCCGTAAGCAGAAAATTGGGCCTCGACAGTTTCGCGTAGCCTCGATGGCAGCTCGGAAACAAGCCGCTTCGTAATTTCCGACTCCAGCTCGCTCAGCAGCACGCCACCGCGAAGAAACCTACTGATCGCCGTGCCAAAGGTCGTCTTCATCGATCCAGCCAACGTGAGCAGTTAACGCAGACGTTAACAACGTCGAGCGCAGCGGCGGTTCACAGCCATGCCATGAATTTTCGGCACATTTGATCCTGATTGGCCGGTTTCGCCGGAGTCCGCCGTATGTCCCAATGAGAGCGACTGATTTACGGAAGGAGCCAACATGCGTAACAGGAACATAAACAATATTCCGCGCTGCTCTGCGCCTTGGGCGGCGGGCTGGTCGTCGATGTCCGACATTTCACGAATTGAGACTGATTCTGAGCGCCATGGAAGTCTGGCAAACGAGCCGCACCATGCAAACCCGCGCCAACGTACGCGGGCGCTTGGCCTGGCGGCGGCCGCGTTGGC
>DATEOP010000272.1:0-7625 GCA_035274065.1 Burkholderiaceae bacterium | reverse complement strand
CGCTTACGACTCAACACCTTCTCCAAAGCTCGTCGTGGCGGTTGGCGATTGCGGGTGCACCGGCGGGATATTTGGGGAAACATATGCCAGCTGTGGCCGCGTCGCGAATGTGATCCCAGTCAATGTTGCGATTCCAGGGTGTCCGCCCCCGCCGCGGGAAATTCTGCGCGGCATTCTCAGCGCCGTGAGCCAAAATAGTCGCTGAGGCTGCCGTAAACTGGTCGCGACGCTGATACAAAGCAAGCAGCTTTAGTGGTCACCATGCAAAGAGCCTACGAATCCGACATCACGCGCTTTCTGCGCGAACTGAAGCAAAAAAATCCAGAGATCGAGCAGGGGCAGCGCGAAGGCCGCGCTATATTCTGGGACAAGAATATCGACGCTGATATGTACCGGCGCTACGAGGCGTCCGACGTCCCGCAGCCCGCCTATGTCTACGGGTCGAAGCTTCCGCCTAATGAGGCGAAGTAGTTGAACGCCGGCGCGTCCGATTTGTTCAGCAACGAAGAGGTGCCAGTCGAACGACGGGCGGCTGGCGGCCCGCCGGACACAGTCGATAACGTCGCACTCGCCCGCCTTTATGGCGAGCCGCTGTTTCGACTTCCTGACGATTTGTATATCCCTCCCGATGCGCTCGAGATTTTTCTGGAAGCATTCGAGGGGCCGCTCGACCTGTTGCTGTATTTGATTCGCAGGCAGCATTTCAACGTGCTGGATATTCCGATGGCGCCGTTGACGCTGCAGTATCTGACTTACATCGATCAGATCCGCGCCAAGAATCTCGAGTTGGCGGCCGAGTACCTGCTGATGGCGGCCCTGCTGATCGAAATCAAGTCGCGCATGTTGCTGCCCGTGCGCAAAGCCGACAGCGGGGAAGAGGCCGAGGACCCGCGCGCCGAACTCGTGGGTAGATTGCTCGAGTACGAACGCATGAAGCTCGCAGCGCTGCGCCTTGACGAATTGCCGCGGATCGGTCGTGACTTTCTGCGCGCTGCGGCTGTAATCGAGCAGTCAGTCGAGAAGCGCCTTCCGCAAGTCAATGTAATCGATTTGCGCGATGCCTGGGCTCAGGTTGTCGAGCGAGCACGGCTGGTTGCTCGGCATCACATCAACCGCGAAGAGCTCTCCGTGCGCGAGCACATGAGCTCTATCCTGAAAGCGCTGCAGAGCGCAAAATTTATTGAGTTCAGTGATCTGTTCGACCCCGCGCGCGGAGCTGCGGTGGCCATCGTGCATTTTCTGGCGCTACTGGAACTTGCACGCGAGGCGCTGATCGATATCACTCAGGCAGCGCCATTCGCGCCGATCTACGTTCGATTGGCCTACACCCCCAGCTAACCAGATGAGAGCAAAGAACCAGTGATCACCGTTCGTTTTCTGCTTATTTTGTTATCGCTTTGCGCCGCCGGAGCTTTCGCGCAAATGAAGGGTCCCACGCCTCCGACCTCCGGCGGAACACTAACGATGCCCGCCAGCGATTCATCCAATGCGTTTCGGGAGCTTGCCGCACAGGCCGCCGGCGAGAAATGGCTGGCCCTTATCGATCGTGGGGAATACAGCAAGGCATGGGACGATTGCGCACAACTTTTCCGTCAGCGCGTGACGCGTGAGCAATGGGTCGATTCGCTACCATCAACACGCGCGCCATTTGGTGCGATGAAGTCTCGCAAGGTCGAGGCCTCCGGCTACAAGACCTCTTTGCCGGGCGCCCCCGACGGTCAATACGTCACAGTGCGTTATCGGACGAATTTTGAAAAGAAGGAAAGCGCCGAAGAGGTAATCACGCTGGCCTTCGAAGACGGCCTCTGGCGGCCGACTGGGTACTCCATCCGTTAACACCACGTGATCGACTCACAACTGGCGTTCTTGCTCGGAGCGCTGTTCTTCGCAGCGTCAGTTCTGTATTCCTCGGTTGGCCACGGGGGCGCTTCTGGTTACTTGGCGGCCATGGGGCTGTTTGGCATCGCTCCCGCGGTAATGAGGCCGACCGCACTGGTGATGAACATCGCGGTAGCGTCGATTTCGCTCTACAAATTTTCGCGTTCGAGCGGATTTAACTGGCGACTGTTCTGGCCTTTCGCAGTAACCGCCGTGCCTATGGCATTCGTCGGCGGCCGGATTCAACTTCCGATATTGTGGTTCGGCATCCTAGTGGGATGCGTGTTGCTGTTCTCGGCTATCCGGCTGTTTCTCGAAACACTGTCCGCTAACAAGCGAGTTCGCGCGATCAAAGGTCCGCCGCCGATCATCCTCGCGGTGGTGCTCGGCGCTGCGATCGGCCTGTTGTCAGGACTGACAGGAGTAGGAGGCGGAATTTTTTTGAGTCCGCTGCTGGTTCTGAGTGGATGGGCGACAGTGCGCGACAGTGCGGCGCCCACAGCAGCATTTGTCTTGGTGAATTCGGTGTCCGGCTTACTTGGGTTACTGAGCCGGCAGCCCACGATGCCCGATGCGCTCCCCTATTGGGTTGCTGCGGTCATTGTTGGCGGTCTCATTGGCGCTAGCTACGGATCCCGCCGCTTAGGGAACAACGCGATGCGCCAGGCACTTGCCGTGGTACTAGTTATCGCAGGCGCAAAGATGATCTTTAAGTAACTCGGCCTCACCGTGCGGCAGCAGTCACTCCGCCGTAAAAAAGCCCTTCATCTTGTCGACAAAGCTCTTTGATCGCGGCGAATGTTTCTCCCCACCTTCGGATAGGGACGCATCGAACTCACGCAGCAGTTTCTTTTGCTTCTCAGTCAGGCGAACCGGAGTCTCGACGACGATGTGACAGTACAGATCACCGGCGTAGCTAGAGCGCACACCCTTGATGCCTTTACCGCGCAGCCGGAACGTCTTGCCAGTTTGCGTACCTTCGCTGACATTGATGCTCGCCTTGCCACCCAGCGTCGGCACTTCGATTTCACCGCCGAGCGTGGCGGCGGGAAACCCAATAGGTACCTCGCAATGCAGATCGTCGCCGTCACGCTGAAACACCTCGTGTGGCTTGATGTGAATTTCGACGTACAGGTCGCCAGGAGGGCCTCCGTTCATACCGGGCTCGCCCTTTCCGCTCAGGCGGATCCGCTGGCCTTCGTCGATGCCCGCAGGAATGCTGACCTCGAGCACCTTGTTCTGCTTAATGCGACCAGCACCCTGACAATTGGTACAAGGGTCGGGAATGACTTTGCCTGAGCCGCGGCACGTGGGGCAGGTCTGCTGGATTGAAAAAAAACCTTGCGACATCCGAACGTTGCCCGCGCCGTTGCACGTACCGCACGTCTTGGTGCTCGTGCCAGGCTTTGCCCCAGCACCTTTGCACACGTCGCACGTTTCCCAACTGGGCACTCGAATGTCGGTCGCAAAACCGTTCGCTGCCTGTTCGAGCGTCAGGTCCATGCTGTAGCGCAGGTCGGCGCCGCGGTAGACGGCGCTACGCCCACCTGCACGGCCCGCAGCGCCCGCTCCAAAGATGTCACCAAAAATATCACCGAAGGCATCGGCGAAACCGCCAAAGCCTTCCGCACCGGCGCTGCGCCCAAAGCCGCCCATGTTCGGATCCACACCTGCATGGCCAAAGCGGTCATACGCGGCCCTCTTCTGCGGATCCGACAGCATCTCGTAGGCCTCTTTGGCCTCTTTAAATTTTTCCTCCGACGCTTTCGACGACTTGTCGTCACCTTTGCCCTGATTGCGATCAGGATGGTGCTTCATCGCCTGTTTGCGATACGCCTTCTTGATGTCGTCCTCTGAAGCGTCTTTCGCGACACCCAGCACGTCGTAGTAGTCCCGCTTAGCCATCGCCCCTCATTCCGTAGCCCAATCCACAACACAATCTACAAGGCCATCGCATAACGTAAAACGCCGAGTTAGGCGGCGACTAGGTCGTCCGCCCGAACTCGGCGAATTACGCGCGCTTAAGATTAGCCGCGCTTGACCTCTTTGAAGTCGGCATCGACAACGTCTTCATTGTTCGAAGTCGCATCGGCGGTGGCCGCTTCCGGTTGCTGCGCAGCGGCTGCCCCTGCATCCTGCTGCGCCTGTGCGTACATTTTCTCGCCGAGCTTCTGCGAAGCTGTCATCAGCGCCGCGGTCTTCGCCTCGATCGCCTCCTTGTCGTCGGCTTTCAGCGCGTCTTCAACCTCTTTGATCGCGGCTTCGATCGACTCTTTCTCGCTCGCCTCGAGCTTGTCACCGTGCTCCGTCAGAGACTTGCGGATCTGGTGCACGCTCGAATCGGCCGCGTTGCGCGCCTGAGCCAGCTCGAAGCGCTTGTGATCCTCGGCCTTGTTGGCCTCGGCGTCTTTCACCATCGCCTGGATCTCGGCTTCGGTCAGCCCGGAATTGGCCTTGATCGTGATCTTGTTTTCTTTGCCGGTGGCCTTGTCCTTGGCACCGACGTGCAGGATGCCGTTGGCATCGATATCGAATGTCACTTCGATCTGCGGCATTCCGCGCGGCGCGGGTGCGATGCCTTCCAGATTGAATTCTCCTAGCAGCTTGTTGCCACCGGCCATCTCACGCTCGCCCTGATAGACCTTGATCGTCACCGCCGGCTGATTGTCATCGGCCGTCGAAAACGTCTGCTGGAACTTGGTCGGGATGGTCGTGTTCTTCTGGATCATCTTCGTCATCACGCCGCCCAGCGTTTCGATGCCGAGCGACAGCGGCGTCACATCGAGCAGCAAGACGTCCTTGCGCTCTCCAGACAGCACCTGACCCTGGATCGCGGCACCGACCGCAACCGCCTCATCGGGATTGACGTCCTTGCGCGGCTCTTTACCAAAAAACTCCTGAACTTTTTCCTGCACCTTCGGCATGCGAGTCATGCCGCCGACCAGAATGACATCGTCGATATCGGTCGTCTTCACACCGGCATCCTTGATCGCGATACGGCACGGCTCGATCGTCTTGGCGATCAACTCTTCAACCAGCGATTCCAGCTTCGCACGCGTGAGCTTGATGTTCAGATGCTTCGGGCCCGACGCATCGGCTGTGACATACGGCAGATTGACATCGGTTTGCTGGCTCGACGACAACTCGATCTTCGCTTTCTCCGCCGCGTCTTTCAGCCGCTGCAGCGCGAGGACATCCTTACCGAGGTCGACGCCCTGCTCTTTCTTGAACTCGCCGATGATGTAATCGATGATGCGTTGATCGAAATCCTCGCCACCGAGGAACGTATCGCCGTTAGTCGACAGCACTTCGAATTGTTTCTCACCGTCGACATCGGCGATCTCAATAATCGAGATGTCGAACGTGCCTCCACCGAGGTCGTACACCGCGATCTTGCGGTCGCCCTTGTGCGTCTTGTCGAGCCCGAACGCGAGCGCTGCCGCGGTTGGCTCATTGATGATGCGTTTGACGTCGAGTCCTGCGATGCGGCCCGCGTCCTTCGTAGCCTGCCGTTGTGAGTCGTTGAAGTACGCCGGCACCGTGATCACCGCCTCGGTCACCGGCTCGCCGAGATAGTCTTCGGCAGTTTTCTTCATCTTGCGCAGCACTTCCGCGCTGACCTGCGGAGGCGCGATCTGCTTGCCGCGCACTTCGACCCAGGCGTCACCGTTGGGCGCCTTGACAATCTTGTACGGCATCAGCTTGATGTCCTTCTGAACTTCCTTTTCTTCGAAGCGTCGGCCGATCAATCGCTTTACCGCGTAAAGCGTGTTCTTCGGGTTGGTCACCGCCTGACGCTTGGCCGATGCGCCGACCAAGATCTCACCGTCCTCCTGATACGCGACGATCGATGGTGTCGTGCGAGCGCCTTCGCTGTTCTCGATCACGCGCACCTGGTCACCTTCCAACACGGCGACGCACGAGTTGGTCGTACCGAGATCAATGCCGATGATTTTTGCCATTTTCTGAGTCCTCGAGTCCTATATTCCGCTTGCTACCGATGTAAGGTAAATGTGACCAAGTTCAAGCCTCAGGCGCTATTTCAAGCCGTCCTCAAGCCCGACTTACCGTAACGAGAGCGGGTCGAAGAACTCGATCCGCAATCAACCAGCCCTTCTGCAAAACCGCGACAACATGATTTGGTGGCACATCATCGGCCGGTACCGTGGATATCGCCTGATGAAAGTGCGGATCGAATTTTTCTCCGACCGGGTTAATCTCTTTTAGATTGCCCTTTGCGAACGCCGCCAAAAGCTGCTTCAACGTCAGCTCCACCCCCTCGCGCATCGCCTCGGGCGCAGCGTCGTTTGCCTGCAGCGCTTTTTCAAGCGAGTCGACCACCGGAACCAGCCCCTCTGCGAAAGACTCGATCGCAAACTTGTAAGCCTTTGCGACGTCTTCCTGCCCGCGGCGCCGGACATTTTCCGCTTCGGCCTTGGCGCGCAGAAATTGGTCCTGATATTGGTCTGCACGCGCTACCGCACGCTGCAGCTCCTGCTCGGTAGCGCCCGCTGCCGCAGCCTCACCGTTCGCCGTGTCAGGTTCGAGCGTTTCGTTGGCTGCATCTTTGACCGGAAAAGGGTCCGGATCGTGCATCACTCCTCCAAAAATCTGTTTCTTCTCAACGACTTGAAAAATGTTGGGCCGCGTGCCCGCTTTTCAAGCCGAAGGCAGCATATTTAGTTCCATCTGGTGTAGGCCGACCGCCTTCGCCGGAACATGGGATCGGATGATCTATGCGGGCCTCGGTGCCGCCCGCTACAAAGCGGACATGGAACTTGGCCCCGTAGCTACTCCCAGCGCGCGCAAAAGCGCGCCGACGCTGCACCTGCCTGCACGCGACACATTCACCGCGCAGACGCCGCTCGTCGTGATCGGATTGGCTGCGCTTGGAATGATCTTCCTGATCAATTCGCACGCACGACCGACGCCCACGCGCGAAAAGGCCATGGTCTATTCATGCGCGGAGTGCGGCCAGGTCACATCGGTGCGGACCGCGCCGAACTCGGACGCTCCGTTTATCGTGGAAGTCCAAATGCTGGATGGCTCGCTGAGAGCGATTCCGCAATCAGCCAGCACGCTTCATGTGGGAGATATCGTGCGCGTAAACGGCCAGTCGCTGACGCTGCGATCGGGCCCGTCTTGACCTCTAGGTCGTCTAGTTGCCAGCACCCATCAGCCGCGCTCTTTCGCGGCTTTTTTGCGCCTCGGCATCCCGAACCGCAGCCTCGGATTTAAGTGTTGAGGGAAGCGCCCAGCCCTGCATCTGCTGCAGGACAAGATCCACCAACGCTTTGATAAACCCCGGCGCATCGTTGAGGCACGCAATGTAGTGAAAGTGCTTGCCGCCCGACGAAAGAAAATCATTTTTTGCCTCGATCGCAATCTCTTCCAGCGTTTCCAGGCAGTCGGCGACGAAGCCCGGACAGATCAGGTCGACGCGCGAACAACCGTTGGCCGCTAAGTTGCGCAACGTGGGCGCGGTGTACGGTTGCAGCCACTCGGCACGGCCGAAACGGGACTGAAAGGTGACGACGTAGTCGCTCGTGCTTAACCCGAGCGCATCGGCCAGCAAGCGCGCGGTTTTCTGACACTCGCAGTGATAGGGATCGCCCAGATCCAGCGTTCGCTTGGGCACACCGTGAAAACTGATCACCAGCTTGTCACCCGTGCCGAGTACACCAAACCGACTCCAATGAGCGAGTACCGACCGCTTTAACGCCTCGATGTAGCCCGGATGGTCGTGA
>DATEOP010000271.1:0-7599 GCA_035274065.1 Burkholderiaceae bacterium | reverse complement strand
GTCGTACGGTCTTTCGCGTTCTGGTTGTAGTCGACAAAAACGCCGTGGCGCTCTTCCTTCCACCACTTGCTCGTTGCGATGGCCGGGGCGCGACGTTCGACCTCGCGCGCCAGCGCGAGGGCAGCACGTCGCACTTCATCGAATGTCCACCGACGTTCGATTCGTGCGTACACATGCATTCCGCGCGATCCTGATGTCTTCGGCCAACCCATCAGACCGAAGTCCTGAAGCGTTGCCTGCGCGACTCGAGCTACCTCGCGTACCTGGCTCCAGCCGACGCCAGGGACCGGATCCAGATCGACGCGCAGCTCGTCCGGATGGTCGAGATCATCGGCGCGTACCGGATGCGGATGCAATTCCAAACACGCCAGGTTCGCCATCCATACCAGTGCCGACGCATCGCGTGGTACGACTTCCTCTGCGGTGCGTCCGGACGGAAAGCTCAGCGATACGACCTCGATCCAATCCGGTCGCGATTTCGGCGCACGCTTCTGAAAGAAGAACTCTTCGGCAATGCCGTTGGGGTATCGCACCAGGACGTTGGGTCTTCCGCCTGCGCCACGCAGCGCACCGGCGGCAACCGCAACGTAATAGCGGGCCAGATCGAGCTTCGTGTAGCCAGCGGTAGGGAACAGAATTTTGCGTGGATTCGATATCGCAATTTCGCGCCCATCGACGTACAGCAACTCATGCTCTGCTGCCTTAGCCATCGTTCAACGAAGCGGCTTGCGAACTACAAGCTTGAGACCCGACCAGGTGTCGTCAATCGCGCAAACCTTGACATCGACAAAGCCGAGCGGGAGCGCAAGCTCTCGAATCGTGTCTTCAGTGATATCTGTCGAAACCTTCGACGATTTCTTTGGCCACGATACCCAAACCGTTGCGGTGGGCTTCAGCTTTTCGCGGCAGCGCACCAGTAACCGCTGAAGCTCGGCACGCCGAACGGAGAATACGTGCACCATATCGGCTGCGCCGGAGAGTCGCGAGCCGATGTGAACCTCGGCTGGCAGAGGTCCCAGCAGAGAAAGGTAGTCGCTCGGTGCAGCGACAAGTACGAGACAGCTTTGCTTCGCGATTCCAAGCTTTTTCGCTAGTGGCACTCCCGAGTAACCGGCCATGCAATGTCAACGCGTCTTGGACGGCCGCTTAACGCAACGCACCTTGCGCGGAACACCTTTCACGTCGCTGCCGCCGGTGACTTCCTTGACTTCACCTTTCGGGCACTCGCCGTCGTCTACATACACGACCTTGCCATGGGCAATCTCGCCCGGTTTCGGCATCTTCTTCAAATCCCCACCGTCGGCAATGCAAACCGAGGACGCGAACGCTCCCAGCACAAGCGATGAGACCAGGGAGTGTCGCAGGCTATTCATGTAGCTTCCTTTGCAGCATTCCGTTCAGTCGGAACTCTTGTTTATCGCCGAAAGCGTGGTACGAATGAGTGCTGAGCGAATCACAGCGACTGCTTGCTCGGTGGGCAAGGCGGCATCGACGATAAGCGCATTTTGCGGCTCTTCTAAAGCACCGAACTGACTTTCGATTAACTGCGGCGGCATGTAGTGGCCGCGTCGAAGCTTCAAGCGCGATCGAACTAGATCAGGCTGCGCTTTCAGGTAAACAACCTGGACATCGTTACCGTCACAAAGGATCGTGCGATATTTTTGCTTCAAGGCAGAGCACGCGAGGATCCCACTTTCGTCGAGTGTTGTGCGCTCTGCAATCAGCTCGTGTAGTTTCTCTAACCATGGACGGCGATCCGCATCGGTAAGCGCAACGCCCGACGCCATCTTGCTCACGTTTTCTGGCGAATGAAAGTCGTCCGCATCGTAGAACGACCAGCCCAATGCGTCTGAAAGCGCCTTGCCGA
This sequence comes from Burkholderiaceae bacterium, assembly GCA_035274065.1. GTDB lineage: Bacteria > Pseudomonadota > Gammaproteobacteria > Burkholderiales > Burkholderiaceae_F > JACCZX01. The sequence continues at coordinate 5,732 of DATEOP010000271.1, read as the reverse complement.
CAGTTGTCTTGCCTGATCCGGCAACGCCCATCACGAGTATGAACATGGCAGCAGAAAGGCTGTGCGAAAACTCATTGCCCGTCGGGCGGTTGCCAAAGCTCGACTTTGTTCCCCTCTGGATCCATGACCCAACCAAATTTTCCGTACTCAGAGTCGTCCGTCTTGTCGATCACAGTGCAACCTTCCGCGCGTAGCGCGTGCAACACAGCGTACAAGTCCGCGACGCGATAGTTGATCATGAACGACGACTTGCTAGGGGCGAAGTAGTCGCCGTCAGCAGGGCCGATAGACCAAACGGTCGTTCCGGCGGTCGGCTGCCCCGCTTCATCGATCCAGCGAAACGCTGCCCCGCCCCAGTCCTGGACGTCGATGCTTAAATGCTTCTTGTACCAAGTACGCAGGGCAGCGGCATCCTTGGCCTTGAAAAAGATTCCGCCGATCCCAGTGACTCTGCGCATTGCGCCTCCACTCAGTCAAGATACTTCCAGGTGTCTGCCCCATCGAAGCAACGAATTGTGACCGACGCGAGTATCTGGGCGTCGAAGTTTCTGATGTTGACACCTTGCCGTCCGGTGGCTGCGTTCAACGGTTCCCAATGCGTAATGCAACCACACGTAGCACATCGGACCGTGCGCAGCGTTTTATCTCCCCAGATGTACTCCGAGGTCATCTCGGGATGCCCTTCAACGCGAACCGTTCCGACGTCGTAATAAGCCCATAGCGCGCCGAGGCGTCGGCAAAGCGAGCAATTGCAGTCAGTGACTCTGTCTGGAGCCGATGGCACCACGATCCGAACTGCGCCGCAGTGGCAGCTACCTGAGATCGCCGACATGAGTTACTCCTGCGTCACTCCTGAAGAAACCGCGCTCGAAGCTCCCGAGTCGGTGCCATGCATTCTTCCCGACGACCGAACCAGCGGTATCGGTTGCGAGCGACGCCGTCATACATCCAGTCTCGGACCGGTCGCGGGATGATCTTCAACGCACCGATAAATTTCCACACGCCGGTCAGATAGACTGCCAGACGAACCGCCGCATCAGACTTCACGGACGTCCGACCATCAGCGACTAGAACAAAGGTCGCTGCATCAGCGGGATCGAATCCGAGCTCACGAAGCAGGCGCATTCCGAGTGGGGACTGCAACGAGGTAAAGCGCAGGACCGGCGCGGCTTCGTGATCCAAGATGAATATCACTGAGCGCGCGCAAAGATTACATAGACCGTCGAAAATAACGACGTCGTGGTACCTGTTGGCAGAGTTACCGCAAGCGCCGTCTGCACGATCACGCACGATCGGGCATTTCTGCTCTACTGCCCGCCGCTACGCCCCCTGGCCGGCGTCGACCTGCGCACGGCATCCGAAAAATCATCGGTAGCCTCCCTTTGCCTCTTGGATTCTTCGTCGGACATGCACCGCGTAACAGGTAGGTTGGAACCCGTCGGCGTCTCACGCCAACACTGAATACCGGAAGTTTTGAGCTGCTCATCTGTATTAGACGCGCAGCCGATGACAACGACAGCGACTGTTGCAACCAGAACGCTCTTCACACCTAGTCCTCCACAGGTTAAAACAACAGCGCCGCAATGAATACTCCGACCATCGTGAACGCTATCGCGAGCTTGATAGCCGTACCGACCAGCAATCCAAACCAGGTGGCGGCGCCGACCTTGCCGGCGCGGAATGCATCCTTGTGCGCGATGAATTCACCGATCGCGGCGCCCATTAGCGGCATGAACAAAAGACCCCACAGGCCTGTAAAAATGCCTGCGGCTGTGCCGATCGCTGCGCCGATGATTCCGTATTTGCTCGCGCCCGCCCGCTTTGCGGAGATTGCCGCGGCAATGTAATCGATCACGATTCCCAGTACAGCAAGGACCGCCAGCACAACTACCGTAAACACACTGATGCGCTGGAAGTCGCCGATCCATGCAGCAAGCAGTACGCCGCCAAAGATCAGCGGCACACCTGGTAGTGCCGGCAGCACCGTGCCGGCGACACCAACCACGATCAGCAAGATCGCAACGATCCAGAGCGTGGTGGTCATTTAGGTTACTCCTTAGCGCAGCGCGAGCGCCTGCACTTCGGCCGCAGCATGTTTGCACGCGTCGGTCAGTTGTTCCAACAGTTCATAGATCGCGCGAAGCTTGACGAGTTGCCGCATATCGAGTTCATCTCGAAAGAGCTTCGACATCGCGGCACGCATCACATGATCAGCCTGAGCCTCAAGGTCGTCCACCTCCTGACACAGCGCCAGGGCAGCGCGCGGATCGTCGACCGACCGCAGCTGCGCGACAGCCAGGCGCAGCTTGTCCGTGCCCTGAACCGCCAACGCCGCCAGCCGATGTGCATCAGGGGTCAATGTCGTGACGTGATACAGGTGCAATGACTGCGCGACATCCTCGGTGAGATCCAGAATGTCATCGAGGCGATTGATCAAGGCATGAATCGCTCCTCGCGGAAACGGCGGCAGCAACGAGCGCCTGACAAGCGCGAGCGTGTCGTCGACGACAGTGTCGGCGCGCTTCTCGATTGCCTCAATCTCACGCACGCGGCCATCGGGGTCGCGTACGTCCGACAGCAGTTGGGCCAACGTCCTGACACCCTCGACACACAGTTCCGCCTGGCGGTCGAATAACGAGTAAAAGCGGCGATCGCGCGGCAACAGACGTCGCAACACACTCCGAAGTGGACGAGGACTGCGCCGCTCGGGAACGAAGTTCGACGTCATCCGTTCAATACGAAGTATTGCGTGCCAGATTTTCGAACTTGGTGTACTGCCCGTCAAAGCGCAGGTTCAGACGCCCGATCGGCCCATTTCGCTGCTTGCCGATAATGATCTCGGCAATGTTCTTGTCGGTCGTATCCGGGTTGTAGACCTCGTCGCGATAGATGAACAGAATGACATCGGCATCCTGCTCGATGGCGCCGGACTCACGCAGGTCCGACATCACCGGCCGCTTGTCGACGCGTGTCTCCACAGTGCGGTTTAACTGCGACAACGCAACCACCGGAACAGAGAGCTCCTTTGCCAGCGCCTTCAGGCCACGCGAAATCTCCGAGATTTCAGTTGCTCGATTCTCACCCGCGGACGTTGCACTCATCAGCTGCAGGTAGTCGACGATGATCAATCCGAGCCGCCCGCACGTGCGTGCGAGCCGGCGTGCGCGCGCGCGCAAATCAATCGACGTCATCGCCGCCGTCTCGTCGATATACAGCGGCGCTTCGTGCATTTTCTGAATCGCGCTCGTCAGACGCGGCCAATCTTCATCCTGCAACCTTCCGGTGCGCAAACGCTGCTGATCAAGTTTGCCGACCGAGCTCAACATGCGCAGCGCCAGTTGCGACGCACCCATTTCCATTGAGAAGACAGCGACGGGCATGCCCTGATCGAGCGCTACGTGTTCGCCGATGTTGAGCGCAAGCGCGGTCTTTCCCATGCTCGGCCGGCCGGCGATGATGATCAGATCCCCGGCTTGAAAGCCCGAGGTCTTCGAATCGAGATCGGCAAAGCCGGTGGGCACGCCGGTTACGTCCGATGGATTCGCCCGCTCGAACAATTCTTGGATGCGCTCGACCACGCGCGTCAGCAACGGCTGAATCTCGATGAAACCCTGACGGCCTCGCGCACCTTCCTCGGCGATCTGAAAAACCTTGGTCTCTGCCTCGTCGAGTATCTGTTTGGTGTCTTTGCCGGCTGGGTTCAGCGCGCTGGTTGCGATCTCATCACCTGCCGTGACCAGCCGGCGCAGCACCGATCGCTCGCGCACAAGCTCCGCGTAACGCCGGATGTTTGCAGCCGACGGGGTGTTCTGCGCCAGCGAATTCAGATAAACGAGACCACCCGCCTGTTCGGCGCGTCCCGTGTTGCGCAGCGCTTCGAACACAGTGACCGAATCGGCCGGCTTGCTGGCATCCACCAGGCGACTGATTGCGCCGAAGATGTACTGATGATCCTGCCTATAAAAATCGGCAGTACCAATTAAGTCTGCGATTCGATCCCAGGCGGTGTTGTCTAACAGCAGCCCTCCGAGCACCGACTGCTCGGCCTCTATCGAGTGCGGAGGAAGTCGTACGGCCGCAAGCTGAGGGTCGATCGGCTGATTCACGGCAAGAGTGAAAGTGCTGCTGAGGAGTACCGCAAACTATAACAAGCGGCACATGACGAGCGGCTGCTCGAAAAAAATGGCGGCCTACGTGACCGCCATTCGTTTGCGCCGTGCGGCACTACCCCTGCTCAGCCACTACAGTGACCGTAATGTCTGCAACGACGTCGGTGTGCAGCGCCACCGACACGTGATGCTCGCCGACCGCCTTCAACGGGCCTTGCGGCATGCGAATCTGACCTTTGTTGACTGCGAAGCCCTGCTTGCCGAGCGCTTCCGCGATGTCGAAGTTGGTCACCGAGCCGAACAGCTTTCCATCAACACCGGCCTTGGCAGGGATTCGAACGCTCGTGCCGCTGAGCTTAGCGTTAACCGCTTGCGCCGCTGAAAGACGATCTGACTGCGCCTTTTCAAGGTCACCGCGGCGCGTTTCAAATTCCTTGATCGCAGACTCTGTCGCTCGCCGAGCCTTACCTTGCGGAATCAAAAAGTTTCGCGCGTAGCCCTGCTTGACCTTGACGACATCGCCGAGTTGGCCGAGGTTGATCACCTTTTCCAACAAAATGATTTGCATGATCTGCTCCTGGCGCGCAATCAGTGCGTATCGGTATACGGAAGCAGCGCCAGAAAGCGCGCACGCTTGATTGCGGTGTCGAGCTGACGCTGATAGTGCGCCTTCGTCCCCGTCAGCCGTGCCGGCGTGATCTTGCCGTTCTCGCCGATGAAATCACGCAGTGTGTCCACGTCCTTGTAGTCGATCTGCTCGACCTTCTCGACGGTGAAGCGGCAAAACCGCTTGCGCTTGAACAGCGCGTTCTGCTTGTTCTCGCGGCGCGGACCTTTGCCCTTGCCTTTAAATTTGCCTCGTCCTGCTCCGAATGCCATCTCAAACTCCGTCTCTTATTTCGTTAACCTTGTATTCCGTCACATGCACGAGCAGTCGCGTAGTTCGACGCGAGCGCGGCGCTATGAAGCCTTCGAGCGTCATCATCGCGCCCAGTGGTACGCGATCGAGCGCCTGCGCCACCGCGCCGAGCGCAATCGCCGAGAACTCGAACGCCAGCGTCCGCTCTGCGGCAGCCTCGGTGACGCTGCCCTCGTGCTCGAAGTGCGCCTCCAGTACGGCAACGCCGGCCGGCGTGTAGCGCAACGCGCTCTTCGCCACGGCTTTCGCACGAATACGTAGCTGATTCACTCACTGGTGCACCGATCCATTCGTCTGCGGCACGCTCGACCAGCGACTAAATCGTTACTTCAGCCACCGCCGCCGTAACACTGGGCTGCGCGGTTGCTTGCGCCTGTCCTGCTGCCTGTTCCGCGGATGCCTTGCGCGCTTCCTCGCGCTCGACGATCTTCATCATTGGTGAGGCGCCTGTTTCGGCCCGCTTCATCTTGACAGTCAAGTGGCGCAGCACGGCATCGTTGTACCGGAATGCGTTTTCGAGCTCATCCAGCGTCTTGTTGTCGCACTCGATGTTTAGCAATACATAGTGCGCTTTGGCAAGCTTGTCGATCGGATACGACAACTGACGTCGGCCCCAATCTTCGACGCGATGGATCGCGCCTTTGTTGTTGGCGATCATCGCCTTGTAGCGATCGATCATCGCGGGCACTTGCTCGCTTTGATCA
>DATEOP010000270.1:0-17266 GCA_035274065.1 Burkholderiaceae bacterium | reverse complement strand
CTGAACAATGCCACGCTGCCTTTCGCGCTGCAGCTGGCCGATAAGGGATGGCGCCGCGCGCTGTCCGAAAATCCGCACTTGAAAGCAGGCCTGAACATTGCGGCCGGCAAGGTGACCTACAAAGCGGTGGCGAAGGCGCTCAGTCTTCAATACACGCCTGCGGACGCAGTGCTCCCGCCCTGAGCCCGAGCTTTGAGCCTAGAAATCACACTTGCAGTGCTGCTCGCAGCACTGTTGCACGCGTCGTGGAACGCGATGATCAAAGGCGGCAGCGACGTTCTGCTCGACACCGCGACAATCGTTGCGGGCGGAGGCCTGGTTGCGGTTCCCTTCTTGTTTGTAGTTCCTGTGCCCGCACCGGCAAGCTGGCCTTACATCCTGGCATCTGCCGTCGTGCACCTTGCGTACTACTTCCTGATGGTGAACGCGTATCGAACCGGAGAGTTGTCACTCGTGTATCCGTTGATGCGCGGAGTGGCCCCGCTGATCACCGCGCTGCTCGGTATCGTGTGGCTGCGCGAGCTTCCTGCTCCGATTAGCTGGCTTGGCATGCTGATGATTTCAATGGGTGTGATTGCACTGGCGTTGCGCCCCACCGGCAACGCGCCAGTGCTGGTAGGCCATGGACGCGCCGTAACCTTTGCGCTCGGTAACGCAGCGGTGATTGCTGTCTACACGATCATCGACGGCACGGGGGCGCGCCTATCTGGCGATGCCTGGGCGTACATCGTGTGGCTCTTCGTGCTCGACGCAATTCCATTTTCGATCTATATGCTGCTGACGCGAAAGCGGGAATTCGCTACCGCGTTGATTGAGCGGCGCTGGCATGGACTCGTCGGGGGCGCGCTATCCGCAGGCGCGTACGCAATATCCGTCTGGGCGATGACGAAGGCACCGGTAGCGCTGGTCGCGTCGCTGCGAGAGACGTCGGTGCTGTTTGCCACTTTGATCGGGGCCCGATTGCTGAAAGAGCACTTAACCTTTCGTCGCTGGGCCGGAGTGGTAGCTGTCGTGATCGGCGTCGTGGCGCTGAAGGCGGCGTGATGAGGTGGATAAGGTAAACAACGTGCCGCATCTCAGAATTATCTGGCTGTCGACTTTGGCAGCAGTGCTAACAGCCTGCTCGACTGCGCCGAAACCGACCGAGCCGCCGACACCATCCTACGTGATAGCGGCGCCTGAGACGACAGCGCTTGGCAGGCAAGTCACGGCGCTGCGTCCGCGCACCATCAAGCCAGCGCAGTCAGGCTTGCTTTTGCTTGGTCAGGGCGTTGAAGCATTTTCTGCGCGGGTCGGCCTCGCCCAGCGCGCGACACGCACGCTCGACGTCCAGTACTACGCGGTTTTCAACGATGAAAGCGGGACGTTGTTACTTGGCGAGTTGATCGATGCGGCCCGGCGCGGAATCCGCGTCCGCCTGCTGATCGATGACCTTCACGGCTCGGGACAGGGACTTGATCTTGCGTTACTGGATGCGCTGCCCGGAGTCGAAGTGCGCGTATTTAACCCGTTCGCCGGACGCGGCTTTGCTCCTGCGCGTCTGCTCGAGTTCGTCGCCGATGGAGAGCGGCTTAATCGGCGCATGCACAACAAGGCATGGATCGCCGACAACGTCGGCGCGATCATCGGCGGCCGCAACCTGGGCAACAAATATTTCAGCGGCCCGAGCGAAACGCTGTTCGCCGACCTTGACGTGCTGACACTAGGACCCGTGACGCGGGAAATTTCGCGCAGTTTCGATCGTTACTGGAACAGCGAATGGGCACTGCCGATCACCGCGCGCGAAGTCGTTAGCAAGGAAACGGCCGCTGCGCGTCTGGCCGAGTTCGGAAGTCGTCTCGAGCAAATCAAGGCTTCCAGCTATGGCGCATCGCTTAAGAAGACTGACCCGATTGGTGATGTTTTCGCCGGCCGACGGCAGATCGTCTGGGCCACGGCCCATGCAGTGGTGGATCCCGTCTCGAAGTTCGACGCTGAAAAATCGCCCGAAGTCGAGAGCTATGTTCTTACGGAGGTGGCCGAGCAACTGCGTGCGACCCGGCAGTCCTTGTTGATGGTATCGCCCTACTTCGTGCCAGGTCAAAGTGGAACTGAATTACTGAAAAGCCTCGTCGACCGGGGCGTCAAGGTGCGTGTACTGACCAATTCGCTTGCAGCCACCGATGTGCCGCTGGTTCACGCGGGCTACGCGAAGTATCGGCCCGAACTGCTCAAGCATGGAGTCGCGTTGTATGAATTGAAACCGACCGCCGTACCAGACATCGGCGTCAGTCGCGGATCAGCAACGCTGGCGCCGAACAGCGAAGCAAGCCTGCACGCGAAGGCTTACGTCATCGACCAACGCACCGTGCTGATCGGCTCGATGAATTTCGATCCGCGATCGGCTTGGTACAACAGTGAACTGGGCATCCTTGTGGAAAGTCCAGAGCTTGCCGCGCAGGTGACTCGAGCGTTTGACAGCGTGACGTCAAGCGATCGCGTGTGGAGAATGGCGCTCGACGAGAAAGGTCTGGCGTGGATTACGACCGACATCCAAGATGCCAGTACATTGCGGAGCGAGCCGGCGAGTTTCTGGCGCCGCATGCAAGTCGAACTGCTGGGGCCGCTTGCGCCGGAAGGCTACATGTAACGCTACGCCGCTCTTCGCTGAGCAACGGGCGCCACCTGCTTAATGCCCATTGCTTTTAGTGTTTGATCCACCGCACTGACGACGTTGCGCATTTCGTTTCCATCGATGGCACCGATGCAGCCAACTCGAAACGTCTCAACCTGCGTGAGTTTCCCTGGATACAGGATGTAGCCGCGGTCGCGCGTCATCTCGTAAAACGTTTTGAAGTTGTACGCGGGATCTGACGGTGCGTGGAATGTCACGATGATCGGCGCCTGCACAGTCGATCCCAGGAACGGCGTGAAGCCAAGCTTCGCCATGCCGTCGATCAATGTCGCGCAGTTATTCGAATAGCGCGCGAGTCGCGCGGGCTGGCCGCCCTCTTCCTTGTACTGATCGATGGCGGCACGCAACGCGGCAACGACGTGCGTCGGCGGCGTGTAACGCCACTGTGTCGTCTTTTCCATGTACACATATTGGTCGTGCAGGTCCATTGCCAGCGAATGCGCGTTACCTGCCCGGCTTTCGAGCACCGATTTTCGGACGATGACGACGCCCATGCCGGGCACACCTTCCAGACACTTTCCGCTAGCGGCAACCAGCGCTTCGAACGGAGTATTGCGCACGTCGATCGGCAACGCCGCGAAGGAACTCATTGCGTCGACGATCAGCCCCTTGTTGTGCTTGCGGCAGACCTGCGCGACGCCGGCCAGATCGTTCAATATGCCCGCGCCGGTTTCGCAATGCACCTGTGCCACGTGGGTGATCGATGGATCGGAAGTCAGTGCGGCTTCGACGATTGCAGCCGTGGTCGGCTGATCCTCCGGTACCGTCAGGTCGACGACGGCGCGATTCAGGTAGTTGCAGATCCGAACAATGCGCGCGCAGTACGCGCCGTTGTTCGGTACCAGTACCTTTCCGTCACGCGGCACGATGGTGCCAATGGCTGCCTCGACGGAAAACGTGCCGCTCCCCTGCAGCGGTACGCACGTGTAGTCGCTCCCACCGTTGACGATTTCCACGATGTCGCGCCGGATACTCGCAGTGATCGAGTTGAAGGCCGCGTCCCACGAACCCCAATCGTTCAGCATCGCCTGCTTTGTTCGCAGCGAAGTCGTCAGCGGACCGGGAGTCAGAAGTATCGGGTCATTGCCACGGATCATCGGTCTCTCCTACACCCTAGCTGTATTGCGCCACTTTTGCGTGCGCCCAATCAAAATTGACTCAACGAGAAACAGTAACGCTGTTACGACTGCGGAAGTGACGACTATCAAGGTTGCCATCGCCGCGGCGGAGCCGAGTGCGCCCGCCTCATCGAGCTGCAGAATCGAGATTGAAGCAAGTGTCGTGTGCGGCGAATACAGGAACACAACCGCCGAAATCGTGGTCATCGCGTTGACGAAGTAATAGCGGCTGATATCGATAATGGCGGGCAGGCACACGGGCACGGTCACCCGCCAGAATGTCTTGTAAAACGGGACCTTAAGCGACGCCGACACCGACTCGAACTCGTCATCGAGCTGCTTCAATGCCGTGAGCGCAGTCAGATGGCTCGACGAATAAAAGTGGATGATCGTTGAAAGCACAAGGATGGTCATCGTGCCGTAGAGAAAACCGAGCGGATTGTCTGGATGGTTAAAAAACAGAATGTAGGCAATGCCGAGGACCAGGCCAGGAACCGCCATTGGCATCATCGCCTGCAGCTGAATCGCTGGCCGAAGCGCCGTAGCACCGCGGGTTTTCTCGAGCCAGTATGCGCCGGCGAATACGAGAGTTGCACCGGCGAGCGCACACCATGTGGCCATGATCAGGCTATTCGGATAGGCGTTGTCCACACCCATGTCCCGAAAACCGTACGTGTAGTGGTTGAGCGTTAACGAAAGGTTGTACGGCCATACCTTAACGAACGAGCCGAACACGGCCATGCCGATGACCAGCAGCATCGCGCTGGACATCACTATTAGAAATGCCAGCAGCAGACTGTCGCGCACCGGAGCGGGTCGCGGTGCGTAGGGGACGCTGCGCGCCGACAGCAGCGCCCTCTGTTTGCTGCGCACCGCCCAGTCGACAAAGAATGCCGCCAATGCAGGAATAAGCAAGATCAGGCCGACCACCGCGCCCATCTGAAAGTTCTGCTGTCCGATCACCTGTTTGTAGATGTCGATTGCCAACACGCCGTAATTGGCGCCAATCACCTTCGGTACGCCGAATTCGGACACCGCCATTGTGAATACGACCATGGCGGCGGATATCAGGCCATATCGCGCGCCTGGTAGCGTGATCGTCCAGAACTTGCGCCAGCCCGGGGTAGCGAGCGAATCGGCAGCTTCATACAGGCGCGCGTCGGTCAGCGCGAGCCCGGCAAGCATGATCATGACCGCATGCGGAAACGATGCGAACGTCATCGAAAGCACCATCCCGGGCAGCCCATAGACGGTGGACAGTCCGAACCAGCCAAGCACGCCCTTTAGCCATCCCTGATTGCCGAACAGATAGATGAATGACAGGGCGGCAAGCATCGAGGGTGCAAGGATTGGAATCAGCGCGATATTCCGCCACAGCCCTTTCCACGGTACACACGTGCGCTGGATCGCATAAGCGAATGTGAAAGCGAGCGGGACAGTAAACAGCGTCGTGAGTCCTGCGAATGTCAGTGTGTTGCCGGCCAGATAGCTGAATGCGGGAGACGCAAAGTACTGCGCGAAGTTGGCGAGCCCGACGAACGTACCCGACTCATTCTGAAAACTGCGCATAAGCAGCGCGGCAAGCGGGAGCGTGAGGAAGACGAACAACGCCGATGCGATCAGCACAACGCCGCCGCGGGCAGCGAGCGCTTCGAAGGCGAGGCGTGCCCGCCCGGCAGGCACGAGTGACACGGCCACCCGACTCATCGCGTGCTCGTCGTGCTCGTCGGCGTGCCTGTCGTCATCCTGCGAACACGCGCACACGCTCGCCACGCAGGGCGAATGGCATCCGCACGCCCTCCTTTAGGCCGAGCTCGAGCGCCTGGTTAAGCGAGAAGTAGATCAGCATTCGCTGGCCGCCAAAGCCGTCGACGTCAAAACTCGCGAGACAGTAGGTCCCAAGGAAGTCAATGTGCCGTACCAGACCGCTGAGCGCGTTGGGCAGCGCATCGACCGGGCCGGCGTCGGCGAGCACGCGGTCCTCGGGTCGCAGATACAGCCGCGCCGCCGCACCAGGCGCCATGCCATCTGCGCGCGTGACGAGTTCGACGTCACCGACCCGATAGCGGCCTGCTCCGAGACACACGGCCTTCAAGACATTGACCTTGCCAAGAAAATCGGCGACGAACGGCGTAGTCGGCCGCTCGTAGGCTTCCAGCGGCGTGGCGACCTGTTCGATGGCGCCGTCGTTCATTACGACTACGCGATCGGCCATGGACAGCGCTTCCTCCTGGTCGTGCGTCACCATGATGGTCGTCACGTTAAGCCGCCGTTGCAACGCACGAATCTCACCCCGCAGGCGCTCGCGCTCCTTGGCGTCGAGTGCCGAAAGCGGCTCGTCGAGCAGCAAGAGAGAGGGCGCCGTCGCGAGGGCGCGCGCGAGTGCGACACGTTGCTGTTGCCCACCTGACATCTGGCTTGGGTACTTTTGTCCCGCGTCCGGGAGGCCGACGAGGGTCAACAGTTCAACAACACGCGCTTCAATTTCGGTCCGTCTCCGACGTCGGTTTACAAGACCGTAGGCGACATTGTCGCGAATCGTCAGGTTCGGGAACAGCGCGTATGACTGAAACACGATGCCATAGTCGCGCGCCGCGGGTGGTGCAGTAGATACGTCGCGCCCGTTCTGAATGACGCGGCCCCGCGTCTGCTTCTCAAGCCCGGCAATGATTCGCAGCAAAGTCGTCTTGCCGCAACCTGATGGTCCAAGAAAGCACACCAGCTCGCCCGATTCGACTCTCAGATCGATTGACCTCAATGCAACGAAACTGCCGAAGGCCTTGTGAATGCCCTCCAGTCGAACCGCGGCGGAAGAATCTTGCGGCGACATCACGCTATGTGCACTGGCCAATGACGGCGGCTGCCGGATGATGACGGATGATGCGGCCGGCGACCTTCAAGCGAAAGTGGTGTCCGACATCCGGGCAACACGCGCGTTGACATGCCGACTCCCAGTCAGACAAAGCGTCGTGCCCGAGAGATCGGTTATCAGCCACTAGGCGCGTCCTTGATCGCGGCCTCGACGATGTCGAGGGCCCGATAGAGATCGTGCTCGCCGATTACGAGCGGCGGCGTGAGTACCAATACGTTGCTCTGTCCGACTTTGAAAGATAGACCCTGCTCTAAGCAACGGTAAAGGACCGCCTCCGCCGCGCTGCGTGCCGGCGCGCCGCTCGCTGGGTCGACGAGCTCGATGCCGAGCATCAAACCGAGCCCGCGCACCTCACCGACCAGCGGCAGGCGACGCTGCATGTCGTGCATCCGCTCGAGTGCGCGTGCGCCAAGCCGCTGCGCCCGGTCAAGTAGCCGCTCTTCTTCGATGACGTCGAGTGTTGCGAGCGCCGCGGCGCAGCCGACCGAGCTTTTCTCATGCGTGTAGTGACCGAGCGCCCGCTCGGCGGCGATATCGAGTCCCTCGCGTGCAATAAGCGCGGCCATCGGGAACACGCCGCCACCCAGGCCCTTGCCGAGCACCACCATGTCGGGAACGATTCCATAGTGCTCGAACGCGAACATCGTGCCGGTGCGGCCGAGACAAATCGGAATCTCGTCGAGGATGAGAAGTGCGCCGTGCCGATCGCAGGCTCGGCGTAACGTCTCGTAGTAGGCGCGCGGCGGGATCTGTACGTCTGTCGAGCGCACGGTCTCCACCACTACCGCCGCGACATCCTCCTCCTTGTCCAGAACATACTCGACGTAATCGGCGCAGCGAGCGTTGCAAGTCCCACCGCAACCGAAGCGGCAGCCGCGCGGATCGCAAGGTTGCACGTGCTCAGCGCCGGGAAGAAGCGGCCCCATATCGCGGCGGAACAGCGCTTCGCCGCCGATCGAAATAGCGTCGAGCGATGCGCCATGGAACGCATCCCACATTGACACGGTCTTGTGCCGTCCGGTCGCGAGGCGCGCGAGCTTCAGGGCCATGCCAATCGCACTTGTGCCGCCCGGCGCGAACAGTACCTTTCCCAAGTCGCCGGGCGCTAGATCCACGAGCCGGCGGGCGAGGCTGATCGCCGCTTCGTTGGTGAATCGTCGAGGCGAGAACGGCAGTGTGTCGAGCGCGTGTTTAACCGCTTGCACGACGCGGGGGTGCCCGTGGCCGACCTGATGCACGCTGTTGCCGTGGAAGTCCATGTAGCGCCGACCCTCCACGTCTTCGAGCCAGATGCCCGAAGCCGACTCGAGCGCGTTGAAACACGGCGTTGAGAGCGACTGATGCAGAAAATACTTTGAGTCTTCAGCGAGGAGCGCCCGGGTCGCGGGTGCGAGATGCTCCGCTTCCCAGCGCTTGCGCCGTGGCGAGAGGTTTACGTCTCCCTCAGCCGAGAGGTCGCCATGGTGGCGGCTCCGCGCTGCCTGCTTCACGCGACCGATTTCCCGAGGCGCCACTTCAGATCTACGGCTTCCGCAAGAAGCCGGGGCAGCGTCGCGCTGGTTGGAGGCGTGTCGGCGGCGAATGCGTTGCTGAGCGATGCAAGGCCCGGGTGTCCGCCTGTAGCCATGCATAGCGTCTCGGTTGTCGCCGGGCAGCCATGAATCCCGCGCGTCAGCGGTTTGCGCGTCGCAAAGCCGCGACCCGACTGTGCATGGAGATAGAGCACATTTGATGCGAAGGGGAGCACGCCCGCGACACCATCCACGATGCTGACCACGCGGCGAGCACTCTCGGTTTCTTGCGCGCGAATGAGCGCACTACTCCCCTCCTCGATGACTTCAGCCTCGATACCCGCCCGAGCCAGCGCGGCTGGAATATCGATCGGCGGAGCCGATAAGTCCGCACTTATCTGGCCATGGTCGCTGATTACAGCGAGGACCGTGTCCTGCCAGCGCGATCCATCGCGCAGCTGATCGATGAGCTGGCCCACGAGGCCATCGGCCTCGGTGTAGGCGGCCTTGGCCTCAGGCGAATCTGGGCCGAATTGGTGTGACACGCCGTCCGTATTGTCGAGTTGGCAGAGCACGACGTCGGCATCGTCATCGAGCATATCGAGCAAGGCGCGAAACGTAGCCTCGTTTGCCGCATACCCACGAACAGTAGGGGTGCCAACTGGCAGAACGGCGCCTGGCGGCCAGTGCGCATCACAACGCGATGCGCCCACGACACCCAAGATGTTTGCGTCACCGACCGCGACAGCCGTCTTCAGACCTACCTCACGAGCAGCATCCAAGAAGGTGACGCCCCGCGCTCCGACATCTCGAGCAGGCCGCACACCGGCGTCGGTGAACGTATTGTTTGCATAAATACCATGCTGGATAGGCTCGGTACCCGTCGCCAACGATGCATGGTTCGGATATGTCGAGGACGGAAGCACAGAACGGCCGCCGGTGGGCGCGCATACGCCATGCTTGCCGATACCGATCAGGTTGGGCGCTATTTCGGGCGTGCAGTGCCGCAGCGAAAAACCGTCGAGAACGAGGAGTATGAGGCGCAACGGCACTTCAGGCTCTTTCAATTACGTAGCAGTGCTCAGGTGCAACCGAGAGCGAAACGTGTTCGCCTACGGCATAGGGTGCGGCCAAAGAACTTGGCAGCAAAGCAAGCCAGCGCTGGCCCGAAACTGACACTTCAATCCGCGTCAGCGGTCCGTGAAACGTCTTTAGGGTGATCGGACCGCTGATCTTATTGATCGCACTCGAGTCGTGCGAGACGAGCTCAAGGTTCTCGGCAGAAACGACCAGCGTAATCCGCGCACCCTGTTGGGCGCCATCGAGCGAGCAGCGCAAGGCTTGCGCTCCGCACTGGACCGTAGCAGGCTTACGGGACGTCACTGTGCCCTCGAGGACATTGTTGTTGCCGACAAAACCCGCGGTGAACGCGGACTGCGGCCGTTTGTAAATCTGTTCCGGCGCTCCGACCTCGCAAACTTTGCCTGCCTGCATTATGACCACGCGATCAGCGAGCGCGAGAGCTTCTTCCTGATCATGTGTCACGTAGATCGCGGCAATGTGAATTTGCTGCTGGATGCGTCGGATCTCGGCGCGCAGCGATGCGCGAATCGGGGCGTCGAGGGCGCTAAGCGGCTCGTCAAGGAGCAAGACGCGCGGCTCGGTCGCCAGCGCGCGAGCCAGCGCAACTCTCTGCCGCTGGCCGCCCGAGAGCTGATGCGGATATCGCTGCAACATATCCTGCAGGGCTACCAGCTCCGCAAGTTCACCGACGCGACTCGTGCGCCGTGCCATCGGAATGCCGGAGATCATTGGCCCAAATTGGATGTTCTCAGCGACGGTCATGTTGGGAAAAAGCGCGTAATCCTGGAACACCATACCGGTCCGACGCTTGTGCGCCGGTGTGCTCGTCACGTCCTGACCGTTCAGCCGGATACGGCCGGTATCCGGTATATCGAGGCCCGCGATCATACGGAGCGTCGTCGACTTTCCGCAGCCGCTCGGCCCCAGGAACGCGATCATCTCGCCCTGAGAGACCTCGAGATTAAAATCGCGGACAGCCTGCACCGACCCGAAGCGCTTATTAAGTCTATCGATCTCAAGATAAGCCACCTCAGCGACTTTCGTTGGCGCTAGCCGCGGCTTCACCCCGCAGCCGCGACGCCCAAAGCGTAATCGCGACCGATGCCAGCACGGCAACGCCGATGCCAACGACCGTTACGGCGCTGGTGATGCGGGCATCCCGATTGATCAACGATGCCTGCCATACCGGCAGCGTCTGCCACCCCGCGCCGACCAGAAGACGCGATAGAGCATATTCGCCGAACGAACTGGCGAACACCAGCATACCCCCCGTCGTCAGACCGGGGCCAAGATTAGGAAGCAAGGCATAACGAAGCGTCTGGTCCCAGCGAGCACCGAGCGTAGTGCCGGCCTCGTAGAGTGATCTCGCGTTGATAGCGCGCATGTTGTTATCGAGCGCCCAGTACATGTATGGGATGCTGACCGCGCCATGCGCCAGCAGCAATAGCAAGGGCGTGTTCAGCACTCTTGGATACACATCGCCATAAAAACGGACCATAGCCAGTGCGACGACTACCCACGGCAACGCAAACGGGATGAGACTGATCATTTCGGCAGGAGGGGCCAGTTTGGGCGCACGAATATGAATCCATGTAAGCAGCAGCACGCACAGAATGCTCACGATTACGAGAGTGCCCGTGGCCAGCGCGAGGCTGCGCAATAGGCTCGGCAAGAAGAGCTCCTCGCGGATCATTGCCTGGTAGCTCTGCAGGCTCAAACCCTCAGGTAAAACGGTCGTCACCCATCGGCTAGATAACGAAAAGAGGCCGGTCGCGAACAGCGGCAGTACGCTGTAAAAAACGAAGACCACCCACAGAAGCAGTCCCAGGTTAGCTCCGAGCCCGCGGCGCGCACTCTGACGCCGATCGGCGATCCCGTCGGCTGTCTGATCAACGGTTGATGCTGGCGCTGCTACCGGAGATCGGCTCACGAGGCTCCTGCTGTCCAGCGCGCTGTGCGGCGCGAGAACATCCGGTAGGCAATGATGCACGCGGACGTCATGGCAATCATCAGCACCGACAGTGCGTCCGCAAGCTCCTTGTCAAACGCGGCCTCCCCAAACAGGAAGCCAATCTGCAGTGGAATCAAGTTGACGCGGCCTACGGTAAGCGCCATTGCCATCGAATAAGTTCCGAAGGCGTTGGCGAACGTCAGAATGAAGACCGCGAGAATTGATGGCCACAGGACGGGCACCCCGACATAGCGCCAGAACTGGGCCCGGGTCGCACCGAGCGTCAGCGCTGCCTCGATCCACTGGCGTCGAATCGCACGAAAGGCTGGAAGTGTCACCAGAAATACGAATGGGATGAGGTGATAGAGGTAGACCAGGTTCAACCCAGTGAGCGACGCCAAGTTGAATTCAGGATAGAGCGCAATCCCGGCGCCAGCGTCCAGCATGATCGTCAGCATGCCGTTCGTCCCCAGAAGGGCCACAAAGGCAAACGCGAGCGAAACACCACCAAGATTTGTTGCGATGTTGGTAAGCGTCAGCAAACCTTTCCGCGCACCGACTGGCATGGCATAGGTGAAGGCAGCGGCTAGCAGCACCCCTAAAAGGGTCGATTCGGTTGCTGTCAGTATCGAGAGCTTGATGCTGTTCTGAAAGCCCCTGAGATAGAAGGAGTCGGTGAAGACTCGTCTATAGCGGTCGAGCGTGAAGGACGAGTCATCTCCGGTTAGGCTGTTCCAGACCAAATAAACCGTCGGCGCCACCAAAGTGACTGTCATGTACACAAAGAACAGGCTGGCCGGCCCAACTTCCTTCAGAGGCTTGGTTACTCCGTACCAAGCCCCGCGGGCCAGTTGCGCACCACGTTGGCGTGCGCCTGAATCGGCTGCAACGTGCACAACTACTGCGCGAGCACCTCCTGCGCCCATCTCTTCGCTATATCGCGAAGCAGAACTGAAGCCGCATTCCAATCGCGCACATACTTGCCGCCCGTCAATTGCGTGATCGGCTTCGGGTTCAAGTCAGAAGGCAAAGTCAGGTTTCCGGCTACGACGCGAATCGGATGAGCGTATCCCTTCGCGAACAAGCGTTGCCCCTCGTCGCTGAGGACAAAGTCCGCAAACAGACGCGCGAGGTTGGGATGCGGCGCCCACTGATTGATCATCAGCGCGCCAGGCATGAAGAAGACGCCTTCGGACGGAACCACTACTTCTAGCGGCACCTGGCCCTTCAAACGATCTCGCCACGCCGCGGCTTGCAGGTCATAGCCGATCGTGATCGGAGCCTCGCCTTTTTGCACATTGGCCAAGTTGCGGCCAACAGCTTTCATGTTGCCGGCCTTGTAGAGCTGCGCGAAATATTTAAAGCCTGGTTCCAGGTTCTTCTCGTCGCCCCCCATCGCAAACGTGGCCGACAGGAACGTCGCGACACCGGTTCCTGAGGTGCGCGGATCGGAGATCACGATGCTGTTCTTGTATTCCGGCTTCAGGAGGTCAGCCCATGATCGCGGAACATTCTTCACGATCTGAGTGTTAACAGCGAAGGTGAGCACGCCGACATAGAGACCAACCCAGTGACCGTTGGGATCCTTCGCCCAATCCGGTACCTTGTCCCATCCTGCGCCTTTGTAAGGTGCGGTTACGCCTTCGCGCACAGCTACGGGTCCCCAAATCATCCCTATCTCGGCCGTATCTCCGGCCGGATTGTTGCGCTCGGCTTTGAACTTAGCGATCTCCTCGGCGCTGCTCATGTCGGTGTCTTCGTGAGTGCAGCCGTATTTCGCGCAAAAAACCTGCCAAATTTCTTTCCAGTTCGCCCAATCGTCGGGCTGGCCATAGCTGACGATTTTCTTCTCGGCGCGCGCCTTCGCCTCATCAGGCTGTTGCGCCATTGCAGGAAATGAGAGTGCAAATGCCGTCGCCAAGGCGATGGCTATGATCGCCGCGACACGAGTTTTGTTCTCCTTCATCGTTTTCCTTCTACTTTCGATGTTTTCGATGTACTAGATCGTGTCAAACACAGGCCGAGCCGGCGATCATCAATGATGCTTCAACTGCCTGCATACATTACTTAGGTGCCGCTTTGGACTCGTAGCGCTTGCTCCACTCGGCAAGAATTCGCTCCCGGTTTTTAGCAGCCCAGGCAAAGTCATTCTTAGCGAGTCGACTCGCGAAGTCGGCCGGCACATTCGCCAGTGGTTGCGATAGCGAAGGGACAGCCACGACAGCGAAATTCTTCGCGTATAAATTCATCGCCGCATCGCTGATGCTCCAATCCATCAACTTTTTTGCAGCATCAAGGTTTTTGGTGCCTTTGTAAATTCCGGAGGCTTCCAGTTCCCAGCCAAGACCTTCCTTCGGGAACACCAGGTCGATCGGCTTGCCGGCAGCTTTCTCCTTGTGCGCGCGGTACTCGAACGTAATGCCCATCACGTACTCGCCATTGCCAGCCGCTGCACACGGCCGGGAACCCGAATGCATGTACTGCGCGATGTTCTGGTGCAACGCGTCCATGTACTTCCAGCCCTCGTCCTCGCCCATGCTCTGCAGCCAGTACGTCACGTCGAAAAACCCGGTTCCGGATGACGCCGGATGCGGCATCACGATCTGACCCTTGTATATCGGCTTGGCCAGATCCTTCCAGGTCTCAGGCTTGGGAATGTTGCGCTTCTGCGCCTCGACGGTGTTAAAGCAAATCGCTGCGCCGTAGACATCCATGCCCACCCACGCCGGCGGATTCTTGGGATCGCGATACCTTGGGTCGATACGGGCCAGGCCGGCCGGCGCATAGGGATCCAGCATCCCTTGCGCATCGAACACCGCGAGACTTGTAGCGGCAAGACCCATGACGACGTCTGCCTTGGGGTTCGCCTTCTCAGCAAGCAACTTCGCGGTGATCACGCCAGTTGAGTCGCGCACCCACGTAATCGCGATGTCGGGATGGACCTTATTGAACCCTTCTTGATAGGCCTTCAGTTGATCGGTTTCAAGAGCGGTATAAACGGTAAGCGTTGTCTTTTGCGCATTTGCGCCAAACGCGAAAAGTGACAGCGCGGCAGCCGCAAGCGCTCTTCCCGCCGTGATGGAAACGAATTTCATCGACTTCTCCTTGTGGGACAAACGACCGACAGACTAGGTCTGAAGATTGACTCTGGTAACAGCCAGTCTAGGCAGGCTCGATTTTGACTGTCAATTGTTTTTTGCATATTGTCGACAATTAACCGTTAGTCGGCTACACTGCCCTCATGACCGATCGCGCCCGTGCCAACGGCACTCCGGCGGCGCACGCGCCGTTTAGTGCATCACCACCCAGCATTGCGGTGCTGCGCTCTGCATCGCTTTCGAGCGCGGCCCAGCACGAAATCGAACGCATGATTCTTGAGGGCGAGATCAAAGCCGGAGCCAAACTTACCGAAGCCTGGTTGTCAGAACGCCTGGGAGTTTCCCGCGGTCCGATCCGAGAAGCGTTTCGAATGCTGGAAGAAGCGGGGCTGGTCCGGCAGGAAAAAAACCGCGGCGTGTTCGTGCGAGAGATTCCGCTCGAAGAGGCGCTGGAAATTTTCGATCTGCGCGCCGCGATGGACGAGCTGGTTGGCCGCCGCCTTGCCGAATCGATCACCCCCGACCAAATGAAGTCGGTGCGCGCTGTCGTTGAGAAAATGGACGCCGCCGCACGCGCGGGCGACGCTGACGCGTATCACGTGCTGAATTTGCAGTTCCACGATGCTTTGGTCGAATACGCAGGCAACCGTAAGCTGGCGGGCGTATATCGCAAGCTGGTCAAGGAACTTGCGCTTTATCGGCGCCGGAACCTTCGCGACGAAGCTGTTTTGCCGCATTCGGCGGCCGAGCATCGCGCAATTTTGAAAGCGATCGCATCGGGTAATGCCGAGCATGCCGGCGGGACGATGTATGAGCACGTGATTGAGAGTAAGCATCGCGCGTTGCATGGAAGTGCTGCCAAGCCAAAGGTGCCGCGTGCACGATCGACCAAGAAAGTTCGGGTATGAGCCAATGACCACCAACGGCAGCTGGCTAGAAGTCAACGGCCGTCGCTACGCTGTGCCGAAGCAGCCGACCGTGGTGATCTGCGTCGACGGTTGCGAGCCGGATTACATCGCACAAGCTGTAGCGGGCGGGCAAATGCCTCATCTGAAGCGAGTGTTATCCGAGGGTACGGCGCTGCTCGCGGATTGCGTCGTGCCGAGTTTCACCAATCCGAACAATCTTTCGATCGTGACCGGCGCGCCGCCTTCAGTGCACGGCATATGCGGTAACACGTTGTTCGACGTTGAGGCCAATGCCGAAGTGATGATGAACGATCCAAAGTGGCTGCGCGCGCCGACGATTCTGGCCGCAGTTGCAGACACGGGACGCTCAGTTGCAGTGGTGACGGCCAAAGACAAGCTGCGCCGGTTGCTGGGTCACAAGCTGCGTGGCATCTGTTTTTCCGCAGAGAAGGCAGACCAGGCGACGTTGCAGGACAACGGCATCGCGGACGCAGTCTCGCTGGTCGGGATGTCGGTGCCCGATGTATATAGCGCGGAGCTTTCGGAATTTGTGTTTGCCGCCGGCGTTAAGCTGATCAAAACTCAACGCCCTGACCTGCTCTACCTGTCGACGACGGACTACGTTCAGCATAAACACGCGCCCGGTGATGAGCATGCAAACCGCTTTTATGCGATGTTCGATCGTTACCTGGGCGAACTCAACGCGCTAGGTGCGGTGTTCGTCGTGACTGCAGACCATGGCATGAATGCCAAGACGCGGCTCGACGCAAGCCCAAACGTGATCTATTTACAAGACTTGATGGATGGGTGGCTTGGCCGCGAGCGATCGCGCGTGATCCTGCCGATCACCGATCCGTATGTCGTCCATCACGGCGCACTCGGATCGTTTGCCACGATCTATTTGCCCGACACTGAAAGCGCCAGCATCAATCGAATAAGCGGCCAACTGCGCGCGCTGCTTGGAATCGAAGTGGTTTTGCCGCGTGCTGAAGCAGCGCAGCGCTTCGAGCTGCCGCCCGATCGTATCGGCGACATCGTCGTCGTATCCGAGCGCAGTTTCGTGCTCGGCACGAGTCGCAGTCGGCACGATCTGTCTCAGCTTGAACTGCCGCTGCGCTCGCACGGCGGCATTTCCGAGCAACGCGTGCCGTTGATCATCAATCGCCGGATCGAAGGACTGGATGCGAATCGGCGCTGGCGCAACTTCGACGCCTTCGACCTTGCACTGAATTCTGCACAATGAACGCACCAAAGGGTCCGGTTCGGACTGAATCGCTACGTATCGCCGGCGAGAAGGTTGTGGGCGATCGACACTTTGAGGTCCGCTATCCGTACACCGGCGAAGTGGTGGCGATCGTTCCGAATGCTTCGGTAGATGACGTACGTCGTGCGATCGACATCGCTGCGAAGTTTCGCAGCTCGCTGACTCGTCACGATCGCTACCGCATTCTGATGAAGGCGGGCGAAATCATTGCTAAGCGGCGCGACGAAATCGCGCGCCTGATCACGCTCGAATCCGGCTTGTGTTTGAAAGACACCCTGTACGAAGTAGGCCGTGCGAGTGACGTGCTGCTCTTTTCCGCAAATCAGGCGTTGGTCGACGATGGTCAAGTGTTTTCGTGCGACGTTACGCCGCATGGTCGCAAGCGCAAGGTCTACACGATGCGCGAGCCTCTGCTCGGTGTGATTACGGCAATTACGCCTTTCAACCATCCGCTGAATCAGGTGATACACAAGGTTGCGCCGGCGATTGCAACCAACAATCGCGTCGTGCTGAAGCCGAGCGAGAAGACACCGCTTGCCGCCTATGTGCTGGCGGACATCTTGTACGAGGCAGGGTTGCCTCCCCCGATGCTGTCGGTCATCACAGGCGACCCGCGCGAAATTGCTGACGAGCTGTTGACGAACTCGCAGGTCGATCTAGTGACTTTCACCGGTGGCGTCCATATCGGCAAGCTTATTGCTGCAAAGGCGGTCTACAAACGGCAGGTACTCGAGCTCGGCGGTAACGACCCGATCATCGTGATGGAAGACGCCGATCTCGACGAAGC